>CANJJY010000264.1 GCA_947474445.1 Oligoflexaceae bacterium | reverse complement strand
TGACTAGGATTGGTTTTTGCGGCGACCAAAATGACATCAGAATTAATTCCGTTCGAAATAAAAGTCTTTTGTCCGTTCAAAACCCAGTGATCAGCTTTTTCTTCCGCGACCGTCCTCATTCCAGCTAGATCGCTCCCCGCCCCAGGCTCTGTCATGGCCACAGCTAAGATAGCGTCTCCACTTACTATACGTGGCACTAGTCTCGCCTTTTGCTCGTGAGAGCCGTAATGGAGAATATAAGGCGCTACTATAGTCGTGTGCAAACCAAGCATGAGTCCGCATTCGTTATGATAGGCCAGCTCTTCAAGCATGATCGCTTCATAACGGAAATCCTTAAGGCCTAGTCCACCGTATTCTTCAGGAGCCTGAGGGACTAGGAAGCCTTGCTCTCCACACTTTTTCCACACTTCGCGCGGAATTATACCATCTTTTTCCCATTGCTCTTGATGAGGTATAACTTCTTTTAATAGAAACTTGCGAAAAGCATCGCGGAACATTTCATGTTCGTTTTCGTACAATCTTCGCTTCGTAAACATAGTAATCTCTATATCAAGTTAAAATTTTTCGTTTTTCTCAGATTTCTCAATCAAAAGCTTGGGTGGATTGAATCTCTCCCCATAAAGATCCGCAAGTTCTTTAGCTCTAACTGTGAAGGCACGTACTCCATAGCTATTGATAAATTGAAGAGTTCCTCCGCTCCAAGGTGCAAACCCAAATCCAAAAATTGACCCAATGTTCGCATCAGCTACTGTCATCAAAACATTTTCTTCAAGGATACGTACCGTTTCGATCGCTTGAATGAAGAGTAAGCGATCTTTCATGTCTTGAAAAGCAAGGGCAGGACCGTGGTAGTGATTCTTAAGTTCAGGCCAGACGAATTTCTTGCCTTCTTTCGGATATTCGTAAAAGCCAGCGCCAGCAGCTTTGCCTTTGCGACCAAATTCATTGACCATACGGTCGACCACCGCGGAGGCCGGATGCTGCGGGGCGGTTTTGCCGGCCTTTGCATAATCAGCTTCAGTAGCTTTGCGCACTAACTGAAAGAGATTGAGGCTTACTTCATCAGAAACAGCAAGCGGGCCCACCGGCATTCCAGACTGGACAGCAGCACGCTCAATTGTGATGGGATCCTGTCCTTCTCCCAGCATGGCAATGCCTTCATTGGTAAAGCACCCAAATACTCGCGAGGTGTAAAAGCCGCGGCTGTCATTGACGACGATCGGAATTTTGTCAATTTGCCGCACAAAATCAAAACCTCGAGCTAAGGTCTGTTTTGAGGTTTTTTCACCAACGATTATTTCGACCAACTGCATTTTATCAACAGGAGAGAAGAAATGGAGCCCAATGAAATTTTCCGGCCTAGAACTGGCTTTCGCCAAGCTTGTAATCGGCAAGGTCGAAGTATTCGACGCCATGATAGCGTCACTACCAAGTACTCCCAGCGTACTTTCCGTCACCTCTTTTTTGACATTTCTGTCTTCGAAAACTGCTTCTATAACGAGTTCACATGAAGCAAGTGCTTCGTATTGATTAACGGGAATGATGCGTTCAAGAAGACTGTTTCGATCAGCCTCGCTGATTTGACCTTTTTTTAGTCGATCGTCGAGAATTTTGGCTGAATAGCTCTTACCTTTTTCTGCAGCTTCAATCGTCAGATCTTTCAGATATACAGTGATTCCTGCTTTTGCTGCTGCATAAGCGATTCCAGCGCCCATCATACCGGCTCCGAGCACGCCGATACGGGAGAATTTTTGTTTGGAAATATCTTTGGGTCGACTTTCTCCGCCCTTGATAGCATTCAATTGGAACCAGAACGTCGAAATCATGTTCTTAGCGACTTGGCCTGTCGCTAATTGAGTGAAATAACGAGCTTCAATGCGAGTCGCCGTGTCGAAATCAACATTCAGGGATTCAACGGCACAACTCAAAATAGCTGAGGGGGCAGGAAAGCAACCTTTGGTCTTTTCAAGTAACATGGCTGGAGCGATGGGCAATATTTCACCCAGCCGAGGCTGCTTGGGTGTACCACCGGGAACCTTATAACCTTCTTGATCAAAGACTTGCTTTGATTCCGGATGATCTAAAATCCACTTTTTAGCTAGAGTCAACAGTTCCGAATGGTCTTTTGCAAGTCCATGTAGAAGGCCCATTTTAAGGGCGGCCTGCGCATTCAAGGCCTTACCTTCGAGTAATAGAGGCAAAGCTTGCTCGAGGCCAAGTAACCGAACTGAACGCACGACTCCTCCGGCTCCAGGCAGAAGTCCGAGAGTTACCTCTGGCAAGCCAACGCGTAATTTGGCATCATCAAGTGCAAATCGTGCGTGACAGGTTAATGCTAGTTCCCAGCCACCTCCCAAAGCCGCGCCATTGATTGCGGCAACTACGGGAAGTCCGAGAGTTTCGAGAATTCTCAGATCCGATTTCCCCTCGAGATTTGATCGAAAAACTTGATCTGCGTCATCAGGTCCGATGGCATTGAGTTCATTCAAATCGCCGCCCGCAAAGAACGTCTGCTTCGCAGACGCAAGAATAACACCTTTGATCGATGATTTTTCCGTTACGAGGCGTTGGATGCTCGCATGAAAATCACGGCGGAAACCTGCATTCATCGTATTGGCAGATTGATTCTGAGAATCAAACGTCAGAGTCACTATTTGATCTTGATCTTTTTCGTATCGCACATCACTCATCGCAAATCCCCCTACGAAAGCCGTTCAAATACAGTCGCAATTCCCATTCCCGCGCCAATACATAGAGTTACAACTCCGTACCGGAGCTGTCGCCGTTCAAGCTCGTCCAGCAGCGTCGAGGTTAAGATAGCTCCTGTCGCACCTAGGGGATGCCCCATAGCGATTGCGCCGCCATTTACATTAATCTTCTCTATAGGTATCTGAAGATCTTTTTGAAATTTAAGAACGACTGCTGAAAAAGCTTCGTTCACTTCAAAGAGGTCGATATCATCGACGCGAAGACCTGCCTTTTTCAAGGCTAAAAGTGTTGCTGGTGTTGGCCCAGTTAGCATAATGGTCGGTTCAGAACCGACAACGGCTGTCGTTACTATTCGAGCCTTTGGTTTGAGGCCTAAATCACGGCCAGCTTTTTCCGAGCCGATGAGAACCAAACCTGCACCATCGCTGATACCTGAGGAATTCGCCGCAGTGTGTACATGTTGAATACGTTCGACTTGAGGATACTTTTGAAAAGCGACTTGGCTAAAACCCATGTCAGCGATCTTCGCAAAAGCAGGCTTCAGTTGACCAAGAGTTGCCAGCGTCCCGCCCGTCCGAATAGTTTCATCATGATCAAGAACAACAAGACCATTTTGGTCGAGGACAGGCACTAAGGACGATTTGAAATAATTCGAATTTCGCGCCTGAAAAGCCCGATCGTGCGAGAGCAACGCATATCGATCTACATCTTCACGAGTAAACCCTTCAAGCGTAGCAATAAGGTCCGCGCCGATGCCCTGCGGCATGAACCCAGCCTTCAAGTTTGTTTCGGGGTCTTGCGCCCAAGGCCCACCATCCGCACCCATGGAAACATGAGACATTGATTCTACGCCGCCTGCTACGACGAGATCTTCAAAACCCGAGGCAACCTTCGCAGCAGCCACATTGATAGCTTCGAGACCAGAGGCACAGAATCGATTCAGGGTGAATCCTGCCACTGACTGGGCCCAACCAGCGGCCATAACCGCCGTCTTTCCAATATTACCACCCTGCTCACCTACGGCTGAAACACAGCCAATGTTCACGTCGGACACATAGCTCGTATCGAGCTGATTGCGCTGCTGCAGGGCTTGAAATTGACGACAGAGCAGAGTCACGGGCTTAACCTCGCGAAGCTTTCCGTCGGCCTTACCTTTCCCTCGCGGGGTCCTAATGGCATCGTAAATAAATGCATTCTTAGACATGGCTTCTCCTCGCCCGTCGGGCGCTCTCTCTATGAGTTAGGACGAACATTAGGAAGATCACACGCAGGCGACAATGGCAGGACTGACCACATTTATTGGCAAAAGTGTTCAAGTTAACTTTAGGTAGGCCAAGGTCACCGTCATGACAAACTTTGGTCAGGCTCGGGGTAGGTTTTTTTGCAAGTAATATTAGACATTTGGGCTAGAACGATAGGCTTCTTGTCCCTTGAGTCGATAGTCACGGGGAGTCATCCCAGTCCACTTCTTAAAAGCTCGATGAAAGGTTGATGGCTCGGAATAACCCATCAACGCTGCTATGCTCTCGAGACTTTTATGCGTATAAAGAAGATAATATCGCGAACTTTGATATCGAACGTTTTCTCTTAATTCATTAAAATTACAACCTTCATCTCGCAATTTTCGGCGCAATGAGGAGGGGCTTATTCCAAAACTTGCAGCTAAATCTTCAAGGCTATCTGTCAAAGATTCACCATGCTGGTTCCAATGCGCTTTGAGGCGTGTTGAAAAACTCGCTTCACTCCTAAAATCTACCAAAAATTGTTGCGGCCCTTTGATGAGGAGGCTTTGAAGTTCAACTCCGTTTCTTCGCACAGGCTCGTTCAGTATTTTGCGAGGGAAATCTAGCGAAGATCGACCTTTCTGATAGAGTATTGGGCAGGTCAATTTGCCTTCAAAAGAGTAGAAGCTTTCCGATTGAGGATAGCATAGTGAGATATTAAGCGGTTGAATGGTTCGGTCTATCATCCAAGCACTAAGCCTTAAAAAAACGGCAAAAACCGCTTCCGTAAAAAAACTCTCGGCGCCCTTAAGCGGCGCCTTAATTTCCAATTCAAATCGAGCCCCTTCTGAATGTTCCTGGAGTCGAAATGAAAAATCATCACTTAAGAGCTGATAGAATTTCCCTGCACGACTTAGAGCCTGCGAAAGCCTTTCACACCCCAGCATAATGTGACACATCATGGCAAAAGACCCAGGCTTCAAGGAAGAAGGTGTAAAACCAAAACTCTCATCTCGAGATTTCACCCAAATCGAATTCAATAAACGGACATATTCATCGATACTGACATGACCAAAGGGGTCATTGATAGCGTGTTCCTCAATACCGGCTTCTTTCAGAAATGATATTGCATGCTCTCGTCCAAGCTCTGTTGAAAGCAAAGCTCGAACATAGCGAATGGCGACCCACTCATTCTGTGACAAGGGCTGCTCGCTCCGTGGGGGACTTAGAAGTATTAGTCAATGCTCTAGCCTGTCCGCGACTAGGGGTCACGCCAAGTTCTGGGATGGTAAATCCGTCAGGATACGTCTTGCGATGCATTTTCGACCTAAATTGGGGTCGAGTAGGCAGAAGGCGCGCAACATGCCCGCGAAATCGCAGCAAAAGCCTGAAGAACTGCCGCATTAAAATGGAACGCGGCTCGACTCCAAATGCACGACATAATCGTGAAGACATGATCGCAGGCAAGGCCCATTGCGTGAGATATCCGACAGGAAAGGGCATCATTCCGGCAATAAATGGCGTCATTCCCTGAAAGAGTTTAGCGTTATTAACGCTATAAATCATACGTTCTTTCTCATAAGATTCATGATAGGCAAGCATCTCATCAAGACTCAAGAATAAATCTTTGATCCCCATTCTTTTACCGACTTCAATCCAAAAATAGAAAAGTGATTGACGCTCCTTTTCATCCATTTGGCGCCATCCGTATTGATTAATCCAAACAATCGGTTCGACTACAAAAGTGGAAAGCACATAGAGCATTTGATGATTGGTAATCGGATGTGCTGCATGCATCCGATTGATCTTTTGGATAGCCTTCATACCGGGAGCACTACTGTAGCCATTTTCAATGAAAAGTGAGAGCAGAAGATCGGTATCATCATACCGCTTTTGCGATCGACTCAAAAACTCACCTGAATCTACTAAGATTTTGGAAATTTCTGGGAAAGCGAAGGTTTTAAGCAAAGCAATCTCGGTAGCTCGAACCAAATCAAATTTCCAGGTATCGACCACCATCCACTTTACAATTTCTTCATGATCTTTAAGCGCATCTAAATTCTGATACCGAGAACTTGCCATACCCGACCTACCCCCTGTTACAGGTTTCCGTTAAACAAGCTACATTTCGATGGGTCTCAATTAGCGGAGCTAAAATCCGTGGCTTTGTATTCTTTGCCAAATTTTTTGCCCCAATTCGAACAATCGCTATCGGAAATCGACGACCAAACGCTGCGAGTTGTGGAGAATTCTCCCCCACCTTGTCCTTCGAATCTTGCCACTACTTCGCCTGTTTCAATATTCTCAATAGTACCTTTGATGTAAGGCATATGAATCATAATCACAAAAATTTTAGTCAGCGCCGTGGCCGACGATAGCATGGGAAGCTGTCTGTTTGTCAGATCGTAACTGGCTCGAATCCGGTATTCTTGATCCTGAGCTATAACTTCCACTGCATTCGGAACACACTGTCTCGCTTCGGGATGAAAAAACCAATCTTTTAGCTTC
>CANJJY010000263.1 GCA_947474445.1 Oligoflexaceae bacterium | reverse complement strand
TGAGTCGCTGCGATTTTCTTGCAGGCTGCGTCTGAATACAAGGTTGAGAAGATATAGAATTTTGTATCGGTGAAGATGACGTTGTACGTGCCGCTTCCCGACGGACTAGCTGGAATACAGCCTGAAATCCACGTTCCATTGGGCTTGGTCGGATCGGTGATGGCTGCGATCGCTGGAGGCGCGGCTTCGGTCGAGGGAGGAGCTGCTTTAGTCGCGTCATCGACTGAGCTCGGTGCCACAACTTCAGTTTTTGGTTCAGACGCGATAGGCGTCACCTTGTTTTTGGTCAGAGGATTGCCCGTCGATTGTTGAATAGACTCTTGATCGCCGCTCGAACTCGTTTGACTTGTTTCGGGTTGGGCGAGGACCGCTATCGGACGGTCGTCTCGACAAGCTGAAACACTCGCGAGTAGTACAAGTTGAAGGCAAGTCAATTTTTGCATATCTGCGATCCCCTGCGATGGATTCTTACCGCCCTAGTTAAAACTGAAGGCCCTTGAGCCCTGCGCTTTCGTATCGGCTGGCAGTAAAGAGATCATGAGAGGAAATTGCAAGTCTTGAGATAAATAAAAGAATTAATGCTGATTTACCGACCCTTACCAGGCGGTAAGAAATCGATAAACCGGAACCAGCCGACTCGATTCAGAGAGCTTGCCCCGAGCCTTTGATACCTTCGGTCGGTACCACGCGCGATGCGACGAACGCTGGATAGAGACCAGCGATCAGGCAGATGAGGATCGCGCAGGCGGACACGCCCAGATAGACCTCAGCGCTGTAATGGACGGGCAAACTCTTGAGAAAGTAAGGCTCGGGCAAATCAATAAAAGGGTAGTGATCGAGTATGTAAGATATGACGCCTGCCAGCATCATCCCGACAATGCTTCCGACAAAGCCGATCACTAAGCTTTGCAAGAGGAAAATATTGAGGATCTGCGTGTTGCGGGCGCCGAGAGCTTTCAAGACGGAGATGTCTCGCTGCCTTTGCGAAACGGAGACGAAGACCGTCGTCAAGATATTGAAGCCGGCGACGAGAACCACCAAGGCGACGATCAGAGCGATCACAAAGCGCTCTTTTTCCATCGCTTCAAACAGAGGCTTATTGTAGGACTGCCATTCGCGAAACGAGAGATTGAATTTTTCTTCCATCCGCCGGGCGACTTCAGGGCTTTTGTCGGCATCGTAGAGTCCGATTTCAAGGCCTGTGACCTTGTCGTCCATGTTGAAAAAACTCTTGGCGGTCGACAGACTCATCGCCACGAGTTTGTTATCGTAATGCTTAAGCCCCGAATTGTAGACGCCGATAACTTCAAAGCTCTTGATATCGGAAAAGCGGGCTTCTGAAGGTGCGATCAGTTGCACGACGTCGCCAACTTTGACGTTGAGTATACCGAGCAGACCCGCCCCAAGAATGACGCCGGGGACCTCGGGTTCGGGTTTTCCAGCGGCGGATTCATCGATTTCATGTTGCAGCTGGTCGAGCGCCTGCGGAGGGTCAATGAGTCCTTTGAGGCTTTGAACCTTTTCTCTTTGCACGGGAGAGATGCCGCGAATCAGAGCGGCTTGCATGATCGATCCATGCTTGATCATGGTCTCGTAATGAATGAAGGGTGAGGTACCTCGGACTTCCTTTTTGAAGTCTTTCTCAATCATCTGCATCCACTTCTCAGGATTGGCCATACCCGCTGGATAGCGATAAGCCATGATATGAGCATTGGCCTGCAAGAAGCGGTTGCGCAACTCCACTTCAAAACCATTGATGACCGAGAGGACGACGATCAGAGCGGTGACGCCGATCGCCAAACCCGAGAGAGACAGAAATGTGATCCAGGAAAAAAAGCGATTCTCGCGGCTCGACATGAGATATCGGAAAGCCACTGGACGTGCGAAAGACATGCTTTAACTCCGTAACCACTGCGCCGCGTCGAGGGCATAATAAGTGAGGATGCCGTCTGCTCCCGCTCGCTTGATGGCGAGGAGAGATTCGAGGACACAGGCCTTTTCATTGATCCAACCGTTCTGGCTGGCGGCCTTGAGCATGGCATACTCGCCGCTGACTTGGTAGGCGAAAGTCGGGACTTTAAATTGATCTTTGACGCGATGAATGATGTCGAGATAAGGCATGGCGGGCTTCACCATAACCATATCCGCTCCTTCCTGCAGATCCAGGGCCACCTCGTGCAAGGCCTCGTCACTATTTGCTGGATCCATCTGATAGGTCTCTTTTGAAGACTTGCCGAGCGAGCCAGATGAGCCAACGGCATCGCGGAATGGACCGTAAAACGATGAAGCATACTTCGCCGCATAGGCGAGAATTTGGACGAGTTGGAAGTCGGCCCGATCGAGAGCGCTGCGGACATGGCCGATACGGCCGTCCATCATGTCGGAGGGGGCCACGACATCGGCACCAGCCTGCGCATGGCTGGTAGCCTGGCGGCAGAGGATCTCTATCGTCCTGTCGTTGAGAACATAGCCGCTTTCATCAATAATGCCATCCTGACCATGAGTGGTATAGGGATCTAAGGCAATATCGCTGATAATGCCCAAGCTAGGAAAGCGATCTTTGAGGCTCTGAATCGTGCGCTGAACGAGACCGTCGGGGCGATAGGCCTCCTCGGCAAGCAAGCTCTTCTTGTCGGCGCTGATGACGGGAAAGAGAGCGAGCGCAGGGATGCCGAGTGCGACGCAGCGCTCAGCAGTCACCAAGAGTCGATCGAGGGTCTGCCTCTGGACGCCCGGCATGGAAGCGATGTCTTGAACCTGATTGGACCCTTCCATGACGAAAACAGGATAAATAAAATCGCTGGCACTCAGCTGATGTTCGCGGACGAGACGGCGGCTGAAGTCGTGAAAACGCAAGCGGCGCAGGCGAGTCGTCGGGAAATGGCGGTTGAAACTCATGTCTGAATGCTCCATGGCGGCCACAGGGTCTTCAGATCGACGCGTCGATCGGCGGCTTCGGGGCCAGGTTCAAAGAGTTAAAAGATAGTCCATAAGACAAGCCGATGGCAACGGCATCGCTTGCGTCGGCGGGAAGTTCACCGCGATCGAAGGAGAGAAGATACTTGAGAGCGAGGGCGATCTGCTCTTTTGTGGCATGACCCTGGCCGGTAATTGTTTTCTTCACCTGGGTCGGCGTCAGCTCCTCGACGCGGATCGAGAGGCGGCGAACCGCAGCGATCAAAGCGCCCCGCGTTTCACCCAGCCGAAGAGCTGAATGCGGATTGATACCGGTAAAAGCTTTTTCCAGGACGCAGATCTGCGGTTGAAACTGGCTCGCGAGTTGATAGAGAGCTTCGTGCAGGTAACCCGTTCTTTCACTCGAGGAAAGGGTCGATTTGCTGCGTAAGGTACCCACGGCGATAACCTGGATGGTCCGCAAGCTGACGGTCCCGCGCGGGAATTGCAAGATGCCAAAGCCCGTGATGCGCGAGCCTGGATCAACGCCGAGAATACGAATATAGTCGGGGGATAATGCGTTCACGGTCTGCCCTCAATTGCCTCATCATACCAAATGGACAAGTAAAGGCCGACAACTTTTCACAAATTTGGACTTAGTGATCGCTTTATATGCAAAGACGCTCCGTTTATCAGTCGGATGCCTCAGTGCTGGTATTCTTTGGGATTGATATTGTACTTTTCGAGCTTTCTTAGGAGAGTGACTTTCGTCATCTGCGTCTGCTCAGCCGTCTGATTGATCCGGCCATTGTAAGCCTTGAGGGCGCGCTTGATGAATTCCTTTTCAAACTGCTCTTTGAGCTCGGGATATTTGAGCGACTGTGGATCGGTCAGAACCTGATCGAGATTTTTGAGATCTTCGGCGAAATCCTCTGGGGTGGGCTCCGCAGGCTTTTCAATGGGGGTATGATCCCCTTGCGTCAGCATGTGAGGCGGCAGCGAGTCGGTGTGAATCTCGTTGCTCCCTTCGATAATGAAGGCATGTTCGATCACGTTTTCGAGCTCGCGGATATTGCCTGGCCAATCGTAGCGCGAGAGGGCCAGCAGGGCTTCAGGCGCGAGGCTCTTGATCGAGCGCTCGTGCAGTTTGTTGAATTTCTCTATCATGAAACCGGCGAGACATTCTAAATCCTCGCGACGATCGCGCAGGGCTGGAAGATTGATCGGCATGACGTTCAGACGATAGTAAAGGTCAGAGCGGAGCTTGCCTTCCTGCATCATCTTCTCAAGCGGTCGATTGGTTGCGGAAATGATCCGCACATCGACCGGGATTTCCTGGTTGCCACCGACCGGCGTAATCTTCCGTTCCTGCAGAACGCGGAGGAGTTTGACCTGCATCTGCGGCGAGACATCGCCTATCTCATCGAGAAAAATAGACCCGCCGTTAGCAAACTGAAATTTGCCGAGACGCTTGCGATCGGCGCCGGTAAAAGTCCCTTTTTCGTAACCAAAGAGTTCGCTTTCAATCAAATTTTCTGGAATCGCCCCGCAGTTGACGGCGACGAAGGGACCTTGTTTACGCGCCGAGTTGTAGTGCAGAGCCTGAGCGACTAATTCCTTGCCCGTTCCGCTCTCGCCGCGAATGAGCACGGAAGTGTCGACCCGCGCGAGCTTTTGAATGAGATCGTAAACTTTTTGAATCGCCTGCGAACGGCCGATAATGCGCTTGGATTTGTCAAATTCTAAGGAATGTTGATGCTCGATAAGGGGCCGCACGGCGAGGCGTCTTTGCAGGCAGTGGAGAATCGATTGCATCTTTTCTGGGAGAAGAGGCTTAGCCAGATAATCTTCGGCACCGTTTTTGATGCACTGGACGGCTTGCTCCCAGGTCGGCAGTGAAGTCACCACGAAAAATCTGATCGAGGGGGACAAAACGCGGATCTGCTCGATTTCCTCGAGGCTCCCCGAACGGGGATGATCGAGATCGACAAAGACAGCGTCAAAACGACTCTCTTGGCACTTCATCACAAGTTCATAGTGATTGCTAGCCGTGCTGACGGAGCATGTACAGTCGTCCCACTCGCGTTCCAGCAAGTCGACGATACTGCCATCAAGATCGAGAGCTAGAATCTGAAGCATGTCAAATTACCTAGTTTCTCGGGTTAAATTTCCACACTTTGCCAGGAATATAAAAGGGACGACCAAAGGTCAAGGGGTCTTGGCCGTCGGGTCAACAGAGTCAGAGTCCCATGAGCAGCTTTCGTACTCGTGGTGAGATGTCAAGGCAGCACCCCTTTGGGGAGGATGCTGTGTTAAAATGAAAGATAGTCCTAACAAAGTGCGGGGGTGGCCATGGACAAGGATAAGCCAAGATCGCAAGCGCCTGAGAATCTGGATGGCGAAACGGTCGATTATCCCCAACAAATGCGCCTCTTACGTTTGGCGGAAAGCTTGGGCTTGCAGGGTGATACAGTGGAACGGCTCCGAGCCTCGCTTCTCCCTGAACCAGGCAGCAGCCCCCTGCGGATCCAAAGCGATTTCAGCTACCGGCAAGCAGCCAGCGCGCAGGTGATCAACCCAGAGCCTGACTTGGGGAAGGGTGTAAAGACCGCGCAAGCTGGGACACGAAGCAGCAGTGATTCACACAAGGGGGCTGGTTCCCTTTCGATTCCCGTCCATGAATTGGGTCTGTTCGATCCAAAGAGCTTTCTACAGCCGGATGAAACCCATCTGGATGTGATGCCAGCCATCGAAAGGCCCTCGAGCGGCCTAACGCCCGATCATTATCAAAAAGTCGACCCCCTGAGCTTGAACATCCCCGCGCCTGAACCAAAGCATCTTCGGAACGATCAAAAAAGGATGTCGATACCTGTCTCTCAGGCGCCCGCGGCTTCCTCTCCCGCGGCTTACCCATTGAAAGTCAGCAGCCCTGAAGCGAGTCCTCAGCCGCGGCCAGCGCCTCGGCTCGATCTGGCCATGGAAGCAGAACTCAAGCTCCGAAAGAAAATCGAAGGGGAACAGAGTTGGACAGCTTTTCGCGCAGAAGCCTGGCAGCTTTACGAGAGCTTTCCTCGTCCCGACATGGCTGCGCGGCTGCTTGAACTCGTTTTTCTCTATGGCTCGGCTGCCGAGTTGGAAGAGGTACTCGGGAGTTTACAGCGCGATACCGTCGAGTTTTACACCTTGGTCGATGCCAACATCCGCATCCATCTGGTTATCAAACTATGGCAAGCTAAGCGCCGCACCATCCTCGATGGCCTCCTGTTCAGGAAAGATCTGAGTCTTCGGCTCTTGCCGCTCGAACGACTCTATTGCTGTTGGTCGCTCGTCGCCACCGATGAGGGGGCACAGGCCTACAAATACTTTAAACGCTACGATCAAGAAATCTGGAACGCACAAAAACTCTACGGTGCGCAGATCAAACAAAGCGAAAGCGTATTGGCTTTGGCCTTGGGGCGCCTTGCTTTGCAAGCTGATGATGAACCGACCGCTATAAAATTGCTGGAAAGCGTTTCCAAGCATAGCGAAGAGTTCCAGCCGGCACTCGACAT
>CANJJY010000262.1 GCA_947474445.1 Oligoflexaceae bacterium | reverse complement strand
TATGCGCCGGGATAGCACTTGGCTTTGTCAGTTTTCAAGGCATCGGCCTTCTTTAAACAATCGTCGATCCTCTGGCGCTCGGTCACATCAGAGCTTGGTCCAGGCGCACTGCAAAAGGCCTTTTCACCGGCTTTAGCGGCTCCTGAAACAAAGAGCCCTGTGAAGGCAGCGCCACATACTGTGGTCACTTGAGTCCAAATTTTTTTCAGAATACTAGCTTCTGCTGTCGCTGTAGCCGCCTCAGCTCCTGCGACGACAGGCGTTGCAGCTCCCACGGTCGCCAACTCAACTCCCATCTCGCCGGCTTCAAGAGCCGTAGAGACAGCCACTGTCGCGACTGTTTCAGCAGCACCTACGGCGGCTGTCTCACCACAGGACAAGAATGAAACTGCCGCTCCAGGTATGGTTAGTGAACCAATACCCTCAGCTGTGCCGCAAACCGTCGGAGCTCCTGGGACCTTTCCACTATCGAGAAAGAATCCTGCATAGGTACTCGCCTCCTCTGCATCCGCAAAATCATCTGCATTGCTAAATTGTGAGCCAGAACTCAATAGCTCCCGAATGTCCGAAAACTTGTCACTGTTCTCCATGATGGTTTCGGCGTAGCTGGTGACGGTTTTAAAGTCTTTTTTGCCGCCTTCTTCGAGTAAGCTCTGGGCTTCGATATATTCTCTAAGCGATCCATATTCCTCAGCGAGGCTTTCAACCAAATCGGCGTTTTCAAGCATCATTGTTTTAACGCCAACGAATCTCTTGCCGTCGACATAGAATTCTTCGTCAGTTGCCTGATCTGTTAGATTTTTCATCATCTCGTGGATGGGCATGTCGAGCGGCGACTTGCCCGGACCTTTTTTCTTTGCCATAGCATCGAGAACTGCGCCGACATTCTGAGTGTTCAAATTGCGATTTGTTTCAACGCGAGACGAAAACTTCTTATCTTTTTGATTGGAGCAAGAAATGAGTACCAGGAAAATGCACGCGGAACTTGAGAACTTCATGGGATCCCTCGATGAATCATGTGGGGGCTTATTAGGCTCTTCCTCCGGGTATGAATTCAACCCAAACGAATGACCTCGGAAGCCATACTTTTTAAATGCAGATTTTAAGCCACGATGAATCGCTGAATGAGGTCTGATTCTTTTGGATATTTTTTTAAGCGTCATGTAAACGTCAGAACACGTGTATGCTTTGGAATCACTAATTTTTTGTATACTTACCGAGGGAGCAGGGTTAGCGGGGGTGTCGGTAGACTGCCATGTCAATGGCGGCGGATAGGGGTCAAGAAAGATGAGTCCAACAGTATTTCGAGACGGTCCCTATCGTTTTTTCTTTTTTTCTCGTGAATAAAGCAGAATTCACGTCCATATTACCAGTGACGAAGGTGAGGCCAAGTTTTGGCTGGATCCAATTGTAGCTTTGGCGAACTCGCACGGACTCTCGAAGAAGAAATTGACTCTCCTGCAGAAAATGGTCGAGGAACATTATGACGAAATCCGCATCGCGTGGAAAAAGCACTTCGGTCGTTGAAGTTCTCAATATATCGGCATGGGGAATTTGGATTCTCGTCGAAGATGTAGAATATTTTATTTCCTTCGAGGAATTTCCTTGGTTTGCAGAAGCAAAAATCGCCGATATTCTGCTCGTTAGTTACCCGCACTCAGGGCACCTTTACTGGGCAAAGCTGGACATTGATTTGGCGTTGGACTCTTTGGTAGATCCCGAGAAATTTCCGCTCAAGGCCAAAGTAAATAAAGGCACGAAAAAGGTATCAAAGGCTAAGTGATACCATTATCCCAGAGAAACATGAAAGAAGGGACGCCGAATTGAAAGTCAGTGGCTAACACCCATACTCAACCTCGTCCATCTCCGCGACCGCTACTTGACGGTGTCTCTCGAACAGCGCGGGGCCCTCGCCGGAATCCTGCATTTGTATTTTTAACGTATCATCCAAAGCTGGCCTGAATAATTACCGCAGGCCGCTAGCTGTGGAATGTCATTGGTTCCGTCATTGACTATATCAAGACACATAGCTTCGCCGCGCCAAAGCGTTGTCAAACGCGCGTAGCCACTTTCTGAGCTTTCAATTTTCCAGAATTGTCCGCTGTAGTCCCCGCACGCCGCCATCTGAGTATAGCGATTATTAACCCCATCATTAATGATATCTAGGCAGCGCGGGGTACCAGTAATTTGCGCCACAATTTTAAAATAGCCAGCGCGATTCGTCGCAATGCTGGCCAGCTTTTGTCCCTCATTCAATCGATCGCAGTCGCGCATGCGCACTATGTTACTGTCGGCATCGCTGGCTGTGAGACATTTGTTAGGGCCCAACCACATTGTCTTGAAGGTATGAAACGCTGCAGTTAAAGCCGGAACAGTGGCAAACGCCGCAGAATTTCCGGAACCAACCTTCGAAAATTCATCAGACTTAGTGAATGCTGAGGAGCTCTTTTCTGCCGTTACACAACTGCACATGATTAAAGCGAACGCTATGATTGAAATATTACTCAATGGTATAAACCTCCACAAAGTTTAGCACTTCCTCTATCGGTTGGAATTTCAGAAATTTGATGTCTACGCGCTAAATTTTTCTGCTTCTTACCAACGCTGAAATTTTACAAAATTGCCGATTTTTGTATCAGGTAGGTCAGGGCCTTGATCTCCGCGATCGAAAAATTCTTGGAACGGAAAACCTGCCTCACCGCCTCAAAGGCGCCTGCCCGCGCACGAGCTGTTTCCACAGCCGGGCGTCTATCGGCCTCAGAGTTTCACCTTTGAGCAAGCCACGGAATTCTAGGGAATGCTTGGGCTTTGCTCGCAGCTTTGCTGTAGGTTTGAGGTCGGGAAACACCGATTAAAAAGTCTCTACGATCGCAGCGGCAATGGCAACAAGCTGCTCGCCATCGGGTTCGCCGGTGTCGAGCCTTTCGGACGAACGATTCAATTTTTATTTTGAGGCCGCACGACATTCAAAACTTGCTCTAAGCGATCAGTGCCTAAGATTTCCTGCCGCGGGATGCGAGCTAAAAGATCTTGATAGTAGCTGGCATGTTCGCCCTGCTCACGCTTTTCAATATCGAAAATGCGCCAGCAGGCTGAAGGGTGGGTGCCGAGCTTACGGCTCGGGATGCGGCCGGCTTCTATATCTGCTAAACAGGTCGACTTTCCAGCTTTTTCTTCTTCAGCGATCATGTATCGGTGCAGGGCAGCGAAGGAAGAAACGTCTACTCCCGCTCGCAAACAGATTTCAAAGCCGACCTCGTCGGCCTCCTGTTCTTTCCAGTTGACCATTGAATTGCGGCCGGTCGCATAAAAGGTATCAAGTTGCTTGGCCAGCTCATTGAGAAATTCGAGTGCCGCATGCGGAGTGATATCACCTTCGTGGGCTGGCGTGGTCGTCTCAAGTTTGGTCTTCTCGGCGAGCCAATTATTCCAGAGAACCTGTTCTCCTGGATTAAGTTGGGCCAAAGCCTCTGGACTGACTTCGACAGAGTTCAGAGCCTCGATGGCTTCGGCGCGGTTACGGCAGAAGAAAAGACTATAGCTGCGAGGCATATGGCCAAAACTACCCGCGAGTTCGAAGTAGTGATTATCGACAAATTCGAGGATTTCGTTGCGAGAGGTCAAAAAGGTTTGGTAGGTCGAGGATGTGCGGCCGAAGAGTTTTTCTGTCAACTCTGGCGTAAGTTGGACGGTGGCCGTGAGAGAATTACAGATGTCGACTGATTTTTTGAAACGATCGTCAAAACCAGGGCTGCTCATCAAGGCACTTTCGATATCGGGCCTCACATCTTTGGTCGTGCTGTGCCGCATGGTGACGTGAGCTAACTCGTGACACATAATCGCTGCCAAGGCAGGCTCATGAGGCAAAGCAAGAAAAGAGTAGGGCTTAAAGTTGATTTCGCGACGACTCGTCATGGCCGAGGCATTGATCTCGGGTAAGACGTTGGCAGGCGTCACAAAGCAAAACTTCTCCGGAGCTAAGTCGCCGGCAAAAAGCGGAGCACGTCCATCGCGGGCGAGACTTTCATTGCTTCGATTCATAATCGCCACAGCCAGATCACCTATATAGCCGTTCACAGTGGTCTGCATGGCGCTAAGCGAATCAGCGGAGGGGGCGTTAATATGGCAATCGACAAAGCCCGCGGCATTCTGCCTTTCGAACTGGCCTTCAATATGCAGAGGCTGGCTGACGCTTGGGTCTGCTTTCTGGCAGGCCCCGAGAGCGCAGATGGCCGAGATGATGATGCATGCTAGAAGTGGGCTTAAAGAAGGTTTTAAAAGATAGGTCTTACGACTTGATGGCATCTTAAATCCTTGCCTAGAAGAGGGGGACAGGGGGCGCATGACACGATTATTCTGCCAAGCCGATGGCCTGGCCACCTATCTACTCTATGGACTGGTGGCGAGCAAGGAAAACAGGGGCTCTTGGAGGCAAATGCCCCCGCTGGATATGCATATGATCGACAGTATTGGCTATCGCGGCATTAGCAAATCCGCCTTCAGCTTACACAGGATTTGACGAAGCGCGTCGTGAGAGGAATGAGCTAAGCCAGGCGATGGTGAGAGCAAACGTGATAAGGATCGCTGCAACTGCAAAGGTGCTGCGCATACCACTCGCGACCGCCTCGGCGGGGACGATAGTCAGATCAGCGGAAGACGATGCGAACGCAAACACCGCTCCTATCACCGAAGCTCCTGTGATCAATCCAAGGTTGCGCGACAGACCCAGCATTCCCGAAATAACTCCCCGCTGCTCCGGGCGAACTCCTAGCATCGTCACAGAATTATTAGCAGCCTGAAACAAGGCATAGCTCGCCGTCATCAGAGCGACGGGCAGCAGATAGCCAGCCGTCCCAAATTTTAAAGGAAGAAAAGAGAGCAGTGAACATCCTCCGGCTATTCCGACAAGTCCAAAGATAGTCATGCGTCGCGATCCAAACCGATCCACAATGCGGCCGGCTGGAACGCCCGTCAAGGCCGCTACGAGAGGGATGATTCAGGATCCGGGAAAAAGAAAACTCCGGGTAGTCCAAGACTAGCCGGAGTTCATTGCTTAGTTCAAAAGTCGGGATGGGGAGTGTTGTCGCCGTCCCTTTTTTGAGTCCAAACCCCCAAGTAGTTTGCAAATCTGGTTTGCAGCTTGGGGTCTGGCTCAAGGCAGATCCCCAAAGTCTTGGCAGGCAAGGAGATCAGGAGGCCATGATTACATCATGCCGCCCATGCCGCCCATTCCACCCATACCGCCCATTCCACCCATGCCGCCGCCTGGTGCAGCAGGAGCATTGTCGGAAGGCGTATCAGCGATCATAGCTTCAGTGGTCAAGAGTAGACCAGCAACCGAAGCAGCGTTGGTCAAAGCAGTCTTCGATACCTTGGTCGGATCGATGACGCCGGCCTTGTAAAGGTCTTCGTAAGTCTCGGTCAGCGCGTTGAAGCCGTCGCCGCCTTTGCCTTGTTTCACGCGATCGACAACAACAGCTGGCTCGACGCCGGCGTTGAGAGCGATCTGACGAAGAGGCTCTTCGATAGCGCGGCGAACGATTGCTACGCCGAACTTTTGCTCGCCGACGACTTGCAGAGTGTCCAGAGCCGATTGGCAACGGATCAGAGCAGTGCCGCCGCCGGGGACGATACCGTCTTCAACAGCTGCGCGTGTCGAATTCAAAGCATCTTCGACGCGAGCTTTCTTTTCTTTCATTTCGATTTCAGTCGCAGCGCCGACCTTGATCACAGCTACGCCACCGACCAATTTTGCCAGACGCTCTTGGAGCTTCTCGCGATCGTAGTCAGAAGAGGTGTTGTCGATTTCAGCGCGGATCTGACCGACGCGAGCGTCGATGTCAGCTTTTGCACCCTGACCGTCAACGATCGTGGTGTTGTCTTTGGAGATGGTGATGCGCTTAGCTTGGCCGAGTTGGTTGAGCTGGAGGCTCTCAAGCTTGAGGCCGATGTCTTCCGATACGACAGTACCGCCGGTGAGGATGGCGATGTCTTCGAGCATCGCTTTGCGGCGATCACCGAAGCCAGGAGCCTTAACAGCAGCGATTTTCAGCGTGCCGCGCAGACGGTTGACGACCAGCGTCGCGAGAGCTTCGCCATCGACATCTTCGGCGATGATGATGAGAGGACGACCCGATTGAGCGACTTGCTCAAGGACGGGGAGCAGTTCTTTCATGTTCGAGACTTTTTTCTCGTTCAAGAGAACGAAAGCATTCTCGTATACGCATTCCATGCGCTCAGCATCGGTGACGAAGTAAGGAGAGAGGTAACCGCGATCGAATTGCATCCCTTCGGTGAACTCGAGGGTAGTTTCCATGCCCTTCGCTTCATCGACGGTGATAACGCCGTCACGACCAACTTTATCCATGGCTTCTGCCAAGATATCGCCAATGCCGCGATCGTTGTTAGCAGAGATGGCGCCGACTTGAGCGACTTCTTCGCGCGTCTGTGTGGGGCG
>CANJJY010000261.1 GCA_947474445.1 Oligoflexaceae bacterium | reverse complement strand
CTGCGGGAGGGGGCTGATCTTTCGCATATTTTCCAGACAAAAAGCCTGAAGCCAGGGGGGACCACGGCAGGATTCCCAAGCCAAACTTCTGGCATAGTGGCACATGTTCGCGCTCGAGATCACGCACCATCAGACTGTACTGCATCTGCAGCGATATGAATCGATGCAGATGCTCGGACTTGGATATCCACTGACTGTCCGTCAGACGATAAGCCGCGTAGTTGCTAGCTCCCAGGTAGAGAACCTTGCCAGCTCGCACGAGATCATCGAGCGCCCGCAGTGTTTCTTCCTCAGGGCTATCGATATCCTGCATATGGATTTGGTAGAGATCGATGCGGTCGGTCTTCAGACGTCTGAGACTATCCTCCACGGTTTTGACGATGCGATAGCGCGAAGCACCCGTAGAGTTCGGCCCTTCGCCCATGCGAAAGCGGAACTTGGTGGCTAAGATGATACGATCACGATTTTTCGTCTCGTGCATCCACGATCCGACGATCCGTTCTGACAATCCGTCCTGACCATAGACGTCAGCCGTGTCGATAAAATTAACGCCGCGTTCGAGCGCATGATTCATAATGGCAAACGAGGTTTTCTCGTCACAGCCGACTTTATGCATAAAAGATTTGTCGTCGGCTTCGCCGAAAGTCATGGCCCCGAGACAGAGCACGGGCACTTTGAGTCCACTGTGGCCGAGTGATCTAAATTCCATGTTGATTGTTCTCCTATGAGATAGCTGGAAAGCGCTTTGGAGCAGACGTGAGCCGATTTTAATCCGCCTGTGGGAAAAAGATACGGGGGAGTCTCCTCAGGGAGCTCCGGATGAGCCCCCTACGCTTTTGACCCTGCGGTTTTGAAAGCTGGGCCTTTGGCGGCCGACCGAGACTCTTCAAAGTCGTAAGAATGCGGGCGAAATGAAGATAAGATAAAAATATCATGAGGAACTTAAGCAGGCTTCACAATCTTAGTTATACCGCGCAACAAAGAAGGGAAAATTGGCGATTTTGTCTAGTCTTCCTGCCCTTATCCGCTATATCTGACGCATCTCATCCGGCCTTACAGCGATGGTTTTACATGAATATTACAATGTATTTGCGCAGAAAACCGTAAAGTCATATGCGTGCCGTCCTCCAGTCACTTGGTCTTTGGTGTCAGATAAGGACTTCATCATGAGCGCTCAAAATCGGTCTCTTTCCCACAAAGTTGAGAAACTGGACCCTGTCCGAGTAACTTTTTTAGCTATTGCTCACGTCTTAGCAGTCGTTGGCCTTTTCAATTTCACTTGGAATGCATTTTATGCCTTTCTCGTGATGTATGCCGTTACCGGCTTGGGCATTACTTTCGGTTATCATCGCCTGTTCACGCACCGCTCGTTCAAAGTACCTAAATTTATCGAAACTCTGGCTGCTTTAGGCGGTACCTTGGCGATGCAAGGCAACGTCTTCCGTTGGGTTGCCCATCACCGTATGCACCATGCATACTCGGATAAGGCGCGCGATCCCCACGATGCGAGCCGGGGGTTTTGGTATAGCCACATTCTCTGGGTTTGCTATGTCGATCGCCAGCGCGATAAAGTTGAAAATCTGCGGCCATTCGCCCGCGATATCTTCGCCGATAAGACCTTGATGCGCATGTCGTCGGATACTTTCATGGTAGCGATTCAAATCATGCTTTTGATCGGTCTGTGGGCCATCGGTGGCTGGCAGGTGATGCTCTGGGGTGTCTGGGTACGCATGGTCGCTGTTTATCACGCTACCTGGTTCGTCAATAGCGCGGCGCACAAATGGGGTTACCGCAATTACCGGGACGCAGACCTCGCCACCAACTGCTGGTGGGTGAGCCTCCTCACCTTCGGTGAAGGCTGGCACAACAATCATCACGCGCACAGTCAGGTCGCGCCCGCGGGCCGTCAGTGGTGGGAACTCGATACCACATGGCAGCTCATCAAGCTGCTGCGCGTTCTGGGACTGGCAACCGATATCAAATTGCCACCGGCTCTCGCATTCGATCCGAACGCTATCACAGCGCCGATCGATTACGGTCGCAAGCTGGTCAACGAACGCTGAACTTTTCATGTCAAATAAAAACCCCTTTCCCATCACAGGCGAAAGGGGGTTTCTGTTTCATCACAAAGATGCGCCGCTTGAGGCCGCGTGATCGGGCTCTCCTCTTTCAATCGCTTCTTTGGCATCAAAAACGATCGTCTCGTGCGTGTCTTCGGGTATATATTTTTTGCCTGTGAGGACTGCTTTGGTAAAGCCGACGATCTCGACGAAGCGGCTCGAGGGAGCATCCCAGTATTCTGCCTTATCCACATATACTTTAAGGAGGGACAACTGGGGATCGTCGAGACCTTGAGGAAACCAAGCCCGATAGACTTCTTGCCAAAGCTCACGCTTCTTCTCTTCGTCGTGAACGATTTCTGCTAGGCCACCAACCGATACATAACGCTGCTTGTCAGTGAAGGCGTAGGCGAGGTTGACCCTCGGATCGCGTTCGAGATCGGCTGCTTTTCCATCGTGAGCAGCGCTAAAAAACCACAAGGCGCCATCGAACTCGGTATCTTGCGTCATCATGGGGCGGCTTCGTAAATACCCTTCCTTGTCCATCGTGGTCAACATCGCGACTTTGATGTCCGCAATCAGCTCCAACAATTTATGCAGGGCTTGGCTTTCATAACCTGTGTCAGCGGTATTCGTCAGCTTGTCCATATCGTTTCATACCTTCCCGGTTTGAAGTGAGAACAAAGGAAACGGGGCGACGCTTCACTGCGTGCGCGTTTCCCCTCATCGTAGATGGCAACCTGCCTTTCAGGAAATCGGCCCAACCGTCGAGCTACTGTAGGCTGGAGGATCACTCGCCGGAAAAGAATCTTTGGACGCAGTATCCACTACCTGGTCATTGCGGAGACTCCGCTGCTTCGTCTCTTGAGTCTGCCGATAACGGTTGAATCCGCGTCGTGCGAGGTACTGCGAAGCATAGGCGAGGGCGCCGTATTTTATGAGTCGGCCGGGGGTGAGAGAGTTCATACCAAACATACATTCTCCTTTATGTCGATCTCAACAGGATGGTCGCTGTGGACCGGAACGAGACCGTGGCTCAAGTCAGATAGGCAAGGCTTTACTTGCGCTCTGATCTCTTAAAAGCATGATGCGTGCCAGCTTTCAGCGGCGGAACTTGGCACTCGATCCGGACGAGAGAGCGTATGAAACTCGCGACTCATTCTGTACTGAATGCCCTTCATCACCGCATCGTAGGTATCCATATGATCGAGAGCCTCCTGGGACAATCCGAGCTCCAGGCTCTTATTTGCGGCCTTTTTTGCAGCTAATTTTTTTAAATGCATGAGACGCGATACCGGTGGCATGAAGTCTGCATCTGTAGAGCGTGGCAAATCGTTGATGCTATTTAGGAGAGCACAAATGTATAAAGAAGCCGTCAAATTCGTGTTGTGCACAGGCTGTGTGCTTTTTTCAATCCCAGGCCTGGCGCAAAGTACAGCCATGCAGCGTAGTACCCTGGCCCCCAATGCCTTGTCTATTGGCGCTAATATTGGCGTTGTAGATGTCGAAGACGTGAATGACAGTGTCTTCTCCTTTGGTATCTTTGGAGACTATGCACTGGCACCCTCCTTTTCCGTCGGAGCAACCGTCGACTATTGGAACGATGCTTTCGACACGTCGGGTACCCGTCGCGTAGAAATCGATGACACGGTCTTCGGTTTGAATGGTAAGTTCAAATTCCCCGATGTCGCGACCGGACTTTCTCCCTACGCTCTAGCTGGTATTGCCTTGCATCGCTTCAGTGTCGATGTCGGCACGCGTGATCCCAATGCCACGGCGCTCGAAGACAAGTTTTCAGAATTCGACAAAAATACCAAAGACATCAATGGTGAGTTTGGGGTCGATTTTGCAGGTGGACTCCAGTACGCGGTTCAGCAAGATCTCGATGTCACCGGTGAAGTCCGCTATCGTCGCGTCATCGACCGCACCGTTGCGCTCGACCAGGTCAACATCACCGCCGCCCTGTCGTACGCTATGTAATCCGTCTTTTGATTTTGCTTAACACTCTGGACAGAGGACCGTAAGGGCTTCTGTCCGAAGTTTTTTTCCCTTTTAGCAGCAGGTAGATGGCACAGGAAAAGGCGGCCATAAAATAAGCCTCATTCTGCAGGGTCTGCAGAAGAGGCTTGGGATAAGCATCAGAGGCATTTAATCTAACTCACTCTCTCGATCTTTAACTTTACCTTTACTTTCCCGCCCTCGAAAATTTCCTTTCCCAACTTTTCAAGGCGAGGGAGCGCTTTGCCTGCGGCTTTCATCTGAAGAGTCGAAGGCATCGCGATCCGAACGAGCCGCGCGCTTGCTCGCAGATCGACCTCCCCCATGACTCGCTTGTCCTCCTTTCCGGCCAGCTGCACGCGCTTCCTCCGAAGTGAATTCATGCGCCCTCCCGCTCTCATGGGCTGCTTGTCCCCCTTTGCGACCTGCTTCCCTTGCCTCTTCAGGCGTAAACTCATGCGCATGCCCGCTGGCATGAGCGGCCTTGCCGCCTTTTGAAGCGATTTCCCTTTGCTTCTCAATGTCCATCGAGGCAAAACCCCTATTGCTCGTGCCTTTTTTGGTAGCAGGTCGCTCTTCAGTTGGAGTTGATGACTGCGTTGTTTGCTTCTGGTCTTGAGACATAAGCCAAGCTCCTCATATATGGGTTCTAGCTTCTTTTCAGGACGCTGTATAAAAGCTGACTTGGTATGCTTGTATGGTCTAACGCTGAAAAGGCTCTTGGTCCTGGGCGAAGAGAATTCATGTTTCATTCCACAATGGCCCCGGTTGGGACCGAAAAGTGAAGAATGACCGTTTTTTCTTTTAATTAAATGAAATGATTGCGAAATGCCTGCTGGAACGCGGAAGGTCAGCTGTTTTGTCTACATGGCTCAATCCGAACGGAGGACGAAAGACTAGTTTGTCATGCATTCATAAACATGCACCCTGAAGTTTTTTGAAGACAGGCGTCAATTGTTCTCCTAGAGTTTGACGCAAGCATGCGAGGCAAGTATGGCTTCATCATCCCCATCTCTGCTCTCAAACGAGAACTCGAGAGAAACTCCTCCCTCACCGTATTCTCCGGTGAGCCACGTCTATCTCGCGGTACTCTTCGCGCTTATTCTAGGACATAACGCCCTTTTTCATAGCCTCGTGCTACCCCATCTCTCGCTGTCTTTTTTGCAATCGTCATTCTCAGTCTTGCAGTTCATCAGGAATATCGTCGAGCTGGGCTTGATCGCCTTAATCATGCAAATCCTAGACCGCCCCTTGGCAACGTGGCTTCATCGACCCTGGAATACTCTAGGAGGACTGCGGGCCATCAGCGCCGTTCTCCTCGCGATGACCTTGCTTTCTTTTCTTCTGCAAAGCCTCGGGAGCTTTGCCTTGCCTCTGCCCTTTCCTGCTCTCCTACCGACGCCTCCTGCGCTGACCCAGACTCTCGAAGCCAACTCCTGGTCTTGGATGCTGTTAAATTCGGTGCTCCTGACGCCCATTCGCGAAGAGCTCTTTTTTCGCGGTGTGCTGTGGACCCTGCTCCAGCGGCGTTGGGGATCTCGACTCGCGTCCATCCAGACTGCTTTGCTGTTCGCAGGTGCCCACCTGCCTGGCTATGACTTGTCCGATTTTATCTTGCAGTTTGCCTTCGGCTGCGTGCTCGGTCAACTCCTGCCCCATTTTGGTTTGCTTGTATGCATGGCCGCCCACATGAGTGTCAACGCCCTCGCTTTTGCCTCACATCCCGTCGCGGCGCCCGGGCGGCTCTGGCTCACGCAGCATCCTGTCACGCAGGCCTGCCTCGTCCTTTTCATCCTCACTTTGTTCTTCCGCGGACTCATCGACTGGGTTCTCCGCTGCAGAAGACATCGGCTGACATCGAGACGGCTCTGGTGAAAGTGACTATCTTAGGCTGGCGAATTGCCTTAAAACATGCAAACGATATGTACGTCAGGAGGCAGCGCCCGCGTGAAAAGAAAGATCAAAAACAAACTATCAAAGCTTCTCATCGGACTCTCTTTTCTCTTTCTCTCCTGGCTCGTCGCACGCCTGTCCCCCAAGGGTGCCTTTGAACCACCACCGCCCCCTGTGACTTCGCGCCCGGATTTTACGCCGCAGCATCCTCATGACTTTGATCAAGCTAAGCGCATTCTTCGCGAACTGTATCCGAAGGGTCGCGAGTTCTATTGTGCCTGCCGTTACGATCTCACGGATCGCCACACCCTTGATTTTGCGTCTTGCGGGTTTATCGCCAAGAGTTCTCGCGGTCATAAGATCGAATGGGAGCACGTCGTACCAGCGAGCGTCTACGGTCGACGTTTTAAAGAATGGACGCAGGGCGACTCTAGTTGTGAGCGCCAGGGCCAAATGCAAAAAGGTAGAAACTGTGCGCGTCAAGCCTCAGAAACATTTCGCTTGATGGAGGCCGACCTCTATAATCTGATGCCTGCTGTCGGTGAACTCAACCGAGCTCGCG
>CANJJY010000260.1 GCA_947474445.1 Oligoflexaceae bacterium | reverse complement strand
TTAAGCTCTCAGATGCCGCATTTGAAACAAGCGAACTGAGGGGCATAAATTAGAATCTTTTTCACGAGCAGACAAGCCCTATCCACCTAGACCCTGACTTTCCTCGGACGAAGCAGCCAGGCAAGGCCGAGGGGCAGCGCGAATATCCAGGCGAACCCGCCCCGAGAACCTCCATTTTTCGCCGAAATTGTGCCGCAATGAATCAATTCTTGTGGAGCAGGAACCGTCGCATCGGGATAAAGGAAAATCAAGCCAGCCTCGTCATCAAGGCCGAGCTTGAGCGAAGTATCGCTGCGGGAATAGCCCATTGCTGCCTTATAGTCGCTGTGATTGTGGCCGAGTCCCGCACAGTGACCGAGCTCGTGCATCAAGGTGAAAGCGAGACTGGTTGCTGCGGCACTTCGCGTGGAGACGGCGATATCGCAATCGGCAATCACGCCGTCGACCACCTCGGGCTGGGCGTAGGCCGATGAGGTTTCGTTAGTCGCGCTGACGACGATGGAATGAAACTGATCGAGAGAATTCAGCGTGGCCTCGTCGTCGATCTTCGCCGTGAAGGTGATAAAGGCTCCTTCGACGTCGTTCCATCTTTGCATTGCCGCCTCGACCAGCATCAACCAAAAATCTTCGTCAGAAAGATTTTCGAACGCGCCATCGGCGAAGCGATCTTTGCCCGTGATTTTCGGCGGTGTCGATGGCAAGAGAAAATTGACTTCGGGTGCTGCCTCAGTCGCGGCGAGTCGCGCTTCCTGAGTTCCGGACAATAATACGAAAGCTTCGGCCGAAGTGCCGACGCAGAGGAGGCAAAGAGCTGCGAAGGAGAGCGCTATGTTTAAAACCATCGGATGATCCCCATACGTAGAGCTGAAGGAGCGACCACCGGGCCGAGCCCGACGCCGAGAGCCTGCTGGTATTCGGCTGTGAAACAACCGATCCATCCGCAGCCCCCTTCGTAACCAAAACCCGCGTAAGGTCCAAAACCACCGCCGTTGGCGCTGATGGCAACGCCTCCGCCAAGACTCAGATAGAAACCACTCTTGATGCTCGTGCGGCGCGCGACCGACAATGAAATCACCGACGCATTGTACTCAACACCCTTGTCGGTGACGTAGGATAGGGCCACGTCGCCCCCAGCCGGAGGTATGGAGAGTGGATTGGGTCCCCCTGTCCCAAGGCCAGGAGGTCCGAGGCGCAGGGCGATGCCGCCAGCTAAGCAAAGTTCGGGGGCGAGACAGGCCCACAAGGCCCAAGCTAATCGATACAGAGTCGAGGGTTTCATCATAAGTGCCACCCCACGCCTGCTGTTATGTTTTGTTTACGCGCTGTCGACAGAAAAATAAGGGAAAGTCCCGCAGGAAAAACTGCCGATCCCCAATCGATCGTCAGGTATACGCGCGAACTGCTTTGGTAACTCAGGCCGAGATAGAGGCCGACGTTGGTATTAGTCGCCTTGTCGTCACCATCGCTGCGGGCAATCGTCGTCGATTCGGAGGCCAGGGCGAGACCGACGCGAGCCATCAAGTTTTTGCTGCCAAAAATTCCGTAGCTGCGCCCCCCACCCAAAAGATAAGTCGTCTGCGAAGCCGGCTTTTGCCGTCGACCGTAGATCTGGAGCTGAGTCCACCACTCATCACCCCACTGTCCGGCGAGACTGGCCGCTGGGCGAAAGCGCTCGTCGCCTTCCTCTATCGCCGATAATCCGAGGGTTAAGCCCGTTGCGCCGCGGAGCGCCCGAGGATTCATGCTGGAGCTCGCGATCAAGATAAGTGATAATAATCTGAGATTTAGCGCGAAGCTCCCCCACGGACGGTGGCGATCAGGGGAATCGGTCTCAGAGCGAGAGGATGAAAGCGTGAAGAAATCCCGCGTTGTAGATAGAACTCGGTTGCAGGCTCTCAAAATTTCCGAAATTCGTAGCAGCACCACAGAATTTAACCTCTATCTCGATGTCGGTAGCGATATTATCCCGTATGCGCAAGGGATCCACCAGTGGTCGGTCGCTGAAAAGCGGCAGCTGTTAAAACAAGGTCAGTTCATCCTGCTCTATGCGCGCGAAGATGCAGAGCGCGTTTCCCAGTATCTCGAGACTTCGCCGGCCGAACCGCTCGGCCCCCTCCAACCCAATACGCCTGTCGAGCTGCTCATCAGCGACGGCATCGCAGAATTTCTCAAGACGCGCTACACCTATCCGCTCAGCGTCAAGCAAGCGCTATCGTTCAAGAGTCTAGCGGCAGCCTTGCAGGAATATCTCGAGCGGCACCCTGAATTGGGTATCCTTCTCTGGCGATTGCATGAACACGATGCTTATACATATTATCACAGTGCGCGCGTCGCCGCTTACGCGGTCGGGATCAGCGCCGCGCTGCAACCCGATGAACCAGGGAAGCTTTGGGATTTGGCCCTCGGTTCTTTTCTGCACGATGTGGGCAATATCAACGTCGACGCCAAGCTTTTGCAGCGGGCCGGTCCGCTACAACCCAAGGAATGGGACCAGATCAGAAAACATCCGGACGAATCGATGCAACTCTTGTCGGGAGTCGCTCTGAATCCTTTCGTCAAAGAAATCATCCTTCATCATCACGAAAGGATGGATGGCGGAGGCTATCCCCATCGCCTGCCGGGCGGAGAGCTCCCTCTAGAAGTGCGCATCGTCAGCTTTGCAGAAGTCTTTGCGGCACTCACGCAGCCCCGGCAGTATCAGACGCGTCGCACGATCGAAGCCGCTCTCCATCTGATTGAATCCAGTCTCCTCAATTTTCTCGATCCCCATCTTCTCGATTCCTTGCTCACGCTGCTTGATCAAAACCAAGTCAAAGAGGACAAGACACCGCCGAGCCTGTCTTAAAGTGCAGAGAGCGCGGCACCTGGCTATTTGACCTTTGCCCGCCGCTGAAGATGCATTAGAATGCGGGTTCAAAGCCAATGGAGGTGCTTGTGTTTGGTCGAGTCCCGAGGAGTGCAATGATCGTCTTAGCACTGGGAGCAGCTCCTCTCTGGGCTCAGGACAAGACCCTTCCCGCCGATGATGAAGCCCCTGAGACGTGGAAGGAGGGGGAGCTTGTCGATAGCCTCGATTACACGCAGAAGGAGCAACAGGCTCGATTTGATTCCGGTGCGGCCGTGAATATCGGAACGGTTATGCCGTGGGCGGAAATAGGCGCCTCGCTTCTATGGAAGCAAGCGCCTGGCATCGCTTCGCTGTCGATCGGTCTCGGCAATTTTGAATTTTCTGATACCTACCGCGAACGTAATTATATTGTCAAATTCGATAGCCAAAGTGCCTATTACGCCAACCGCTATTTTCCTTTGCCTTTTGGCCCCCTCTACATAGAACCCATGGCGGGTTTAGTCCGATGGGAAGGCAGTATTTTTCCGCGCGGCACGGATCCCATCAGCGACGAACTCGCCTCAGCTTTGACCTCGAAGTTCACGGCCAGTGGGGTCTCAGTCGGCGCTAATTTTGGTTTGATGTGGATTTTCTCGAACCGTATTTTTGTCGATTATAATCTCGTCGGCGTGACCTGGGCCCACTTAATCGCGCAGACCTATTCGACCAGTTCAAGCGAAGTGCGCGCTAACGTGCGGCGTCAGATCAGAGGGCCCATTTCCATGAATGCAGCTCATTTGCGCATCGGCTGGTCGTGGCTTATTTAGGGGAGGGCTTTGACGGCGACGAGAGGCTTCTTCTGGTCGCGCAAGAGGTCGTCTTCCGCGCTGAGAAGGAGTTGTTGAATGCTGACTTTCTCAGCCTGCCCCGGTAGATAGGTGCTGACACCAAAGCTCAGTTGAATGGGAATGCGATCGTGATCGAGACCATAGACGTGCTGGTTCACATAGTTTTCGATGCGGTTTCGGAGATTGATCGTGCCTTCGGGTTTAGTTTCTGGTAGCAGCATCAAAAATTCCCCACCCCAGGATCTCCCCACCACATCATCGGCCCGCGTGAGATGAATCAACTCATTACCGAGTTGTTGCAGCATTTTGATGCAAAAGTTGGCACCTTTGATGTGAGAGATTTCCCGAAATCCTTCGATCACCATAATCATCAATGAAAAAGGTAGATCAAAGCGCTCGGCGTGCCGGAATTCTTTTTCCAGACGGCTATTGATGTAAGACAGGTTATAGAGGCGCGTGATGCTATCCTGGTCTTCCAGCTCGCGCATCTTTTCCTTGCTTTGGCTCAGTTTCAAGATCAAAGCATTAGCCCGATCTTGACTGGCTTTAAAGCGCAAGAGTAGCTCGACCCTCTGGCTGAGGTCGTAGCGAACGTGTTCGAAGCGGCAAACCGTATCGGCCCCCGATTCTAATTGCAGTTCGTGTAGATCCTTAGTCTTTGTCTGAGCGATCAGCATAATCGAGTAATAGTGCGGTGCAGCTTGATCGCCTCTGATCCACTGGGCGAGCTCCGTTCCATTGGTGCCTGGCAGTTTGTCGTCGATGATGAGAACGTCCGGTTCGAAATCGTCAATGCGATCCATCGCCGTTTCCGCGGTCAAGGAGGTTTCCGTGTGAAACGCGCTGAGCTGAGTCTCGTAGATCATCAGCGATTCCGCTGAACCGGCTACGATGAGAACTTTGCCAAGTTTGGTTTTCGTGGTCATGTGCTGAGCCCAATCATCACTTTTCATTGTGAGACAGCGCGTTCAAGAGTGAGAACCCTCAGGTTCCTCTATCGGCTATCTCCCTGAAAATGTGAAGATTCAGCGAGGAAAGGTCCCCCCTCGAGTGAGGGGGGGTGGGCATAAATGATCAGAATGATTAGAGGTATGTCAGATCTTTAGTTGAGAAGCCGAAATCCCTCTCCTGCGCTCGGCTCTGGATCGGCCTGCCAGCCGACCGGAAATTCAAGATCGGGTTCCCAAAGACCGGATACGGTTTTGAGCGATGCGGGTCTCACCTTACGTTGCGTACGTACCTTATGTCTCGATAGCTGGGCCTCTAGTTTTTGCGCGACTTTATCGATGGCGGCAAACATGTTTTCGTCGGCGCTGCTCACATGCAAGACCGTACCGGTCCAACTATGCAAACGACAATGCACGTGATGCTCTTTTCTTTCATCGTGGAAGGTGAGGTGCACGAGTCCAGTCGATCCGACAAAGCGTTCGATGACATCCGTAAGTTTTCTTTGGGAGAGATTCTTGAGAAATTCAGAACTTGGCATTTTCTTAAAATAGAACTGAAAGATCATACGACGTCTCCTTTTTGGAAAGAGAGCCCTATCCTCTCACCCAAGCTTGGGCTGAAGGGATAAAGAATCAGAGCGCAAAGCCATGACGTCATACTTCTCAACTCCCTATATTTCTAGCACGGGTGCCCCTGAGGAATCGATAAATATTCTTGCGCGATCACGCAGATTTTCTTGGCGGCTTCTTCGCAAATCGTACTTTTTTGTTCGGAAACTCTCCTAAGCCCACAGGGACTCTCAAGTTTTTGCTCAAAAAGTCCGATATGGCAAAGACGGGGTTAGAGCGATCCGTAAGACGCGAGGGGACTTTATGAAGTTTTGGAGAATTAAGGACTTAGCCTGTGTCGGGTTCCTAGGCGCCGTTGGGCTGCAGTGTGGACAGCCACCTGACAAGACCGAGGCCCTGCGTTCCATCGAACAAAATGCCAATCAGACAGGCACTCCTGGGGCGGATGGAAGTAATAAAACAGGTACGAATCCTGACGGAACTCCGGCTAAGCCCGGAACCTCGACTGGTTCTGCGGCACCGACTCAGATTCAGCTCGCTAAGTCTCAGGACTTCTTTTTGAATAATGTCCTGCCTCTCGTCAAGGTAGTGCCCTGCAGCGACTGCCACAACGCACCGCGTCTGCTCAAAGACCAAACCGTCAATGGCGGTGAGGGTATCAAAGAACACAACACGATGTTCGCTCTCTTAAAGGACGGCAAAGGCGCCAACGACAATAAACTGATCAACAAACTGCTCGGCGTCATCCCCCACAAAGGCGGCAAGGTCTGCGCCGATGAGAAGGCCCAGCCCTGCGGCAAAATCAAGGAATGGTACATTACCGTATTTGGTGAGGGCTCTCTCAGCCTCGGCAAGCTTGAAAGCATCAACCGCGAAGGCTTTATTTCAGGATGGGCTGGCAACATCGATGCGCCGACCACCAGTTTTGAGATACGGCTCTATCTCGATGGAGCGAAAGGAACGGGAACGGCTCTCCCGCCAACGACGGCCAACCTCGAAGCCTTCGACAACGGTCTTTCAGGACCTCACGCCTTCAGCGTCAAAGTCCCTGAAGCGATGATCGATGGCAAAGCCCATAAGATCTATGCTTACGCCATCACCAATGGGCAGGAGCAGCCGCTCGCTGGATCGCCTTTCGATTACCAAGCTTACAAACCCAAGACGGCAGCTGTCGCGACTGCTTTTGCACAAGTCGGTTTCAACGGTTGCAATGGCGCCTGTCACAATTTTCTTTACGAAAATCGTTGGGGCATCCTCTTGAACAACGGTGCCGATGGCACCTGGACGGCGACCAGCAACAATCTCTATGACAAGCTTTCCGGTAAAGTCAC
>CANJJY010000259.1 GCA_947474445.1 Oligoflexaceae bacterium | reverse complement strand
GTCCAAGATATTGACCTGATTTCTTGCCTTTGGTTACTCGAGCCTCAACCAAGTCTCCAGTCTGAAAACCGAACACACGCTTTTGGGCTTTCGGGGTTGTGCGAGGAAACCCATGTTTATCGTGCAAACACATTTGTCGGGAACCTCTGGATTCTGCTTTGATCAGAAGAGGCTTTAGCTCGGCGGGGATAAATACCTTCCTACCGCTCTCACCGACGCAGGCAGCGTCTACCCAGTGATCTTTTGGGTAGTTCTGCTGGCAGCGGTTGAACTTAGTTCGCCCGCCAGAATGAAAGCTTATAGGGAGGCAGAATATCTTAAGGGCATTTCCGATGGCAAAACGTGATGCATTAACCGCAGCGGCATCCTTGAGGGGAGCTTTTGCCCCCTGAATGATTTTTGAAAGAAGGTCCTTCTTGCCCTTTAAAAAATCCTCGATGGGCCTGTTGCCTTTCTTTTCGTTGCAGGGCCTGCAGGCGAGCGTGAGGTTACTGACTCTGTTCGATCCGCCAAGGCTTTTGGGATGGATATGCTCGACTTCAAGTGGGACACCCTCCTTTTGGCAATAGGCGCATTTTCGTCTCCACTTTTCGAGAAGGTACTCCCGTACCTCATATCCCAATAGCTCACCCTGCTGATACTCAGTGCCGGAGATTTCAGGGTTTTCCATCCTCTGCATATCAAAACGGACAGTCTCAACAGCGATGGCGGAAAGAGGGGAAAACCTTGTTAACTTATTTGCCCAGCTTTGCAAGTTGTCGACCCGCGACATAAGCGATGGCGGAAGCCAGCCCCTTGGTCTTTTTCTGTTTAAAAACCTTGCTGCTCTGTATCTCGTCTTTCTTGCCCTCCTAAAACGGCGACGCGATCGGCGCGACTCAAGGGCTTCCTTAACGGCTTGGCCACGGTGAGAAAGGTTGGCGGCAAAGATTGTCCGTAATCCCAGCTTAAATTCGCCCACAAGGGCGATGCCGGTGGTTTTGCTGCCAGGGTCAACCTTAAGCTCGATCGGCTGAACATCGCCATCAGAGCGATCTTTCAGAATAATTGTGAAAGGAAAGCGGCGATAAACAGCGGCCTTTCTTTTCTTCAAAAGCTCTTTTGCTCTTGCCGGGTGGCAGGGCATGAGCGGCTTTTTTGAGTTCGAGAGAACAAAAACTCTTTGCATGTGTTGAGTTACCTCAAATATTTCTGCTTACGCAGATAATGGTCACCTAGACAATGTTATCGAGCGGTTTGCTTGCAAATGACACTGACTTAACCTCTTACATCTGTTTAACCACTTGCCGCAGTGCCCAGAACTGGTGAAGCATTCGGGAGTGCCTATGTGATTCGCTCGTAACGTAGCTCTCTCGAGCTGAGTCGGGTCAACTAAGCATGATTTAAGTCTCCTCTTTCATGCCTGCCACTTCAGTGGCGGGTGATTGACTTTGCGCTTTCGAGAGGGACAAAGTATTGCTCCTTCACGAGGTCATTTATTGCAGCTGATTGGCTGAATGCTATGAATTCCTTTGCCAAGTCGGTCTCTGTTTCCGCCTTTACCACCAAATTGAGAGGCCTCGACAAGGGATAACTGCCATTTTTGACGTTCGCCACGCTCGCACTAACCCCTTCGAGAGGCAAGAGCCTCAGTGGTTCTCCTTCTGTGGCATGAAATTCAGCGGTCCCAATGGAAACATAGGCAATTGCCAATGGGTTTCCGAGCACCGTTTTTATTCCTTGCTCATTTTCGCCAATAACTATTTGGGCTTTAATGTCGTTTTCTTTCAAGGCGAGATAATGAGCAAAGAGTTCGAGGGTCGAGCGGCCGGCCGCCTTGTTGACGACAACGATCTTACCGGCGCTGCCACCAACCTCCTTCCAGTCGCTTATTTTTCCCGTATAGATTTGAATCAGCTGTTCTTTCGACAAGCGAGCGACCGGGTTGCTTTTATGAAGGATGACGGCGACTCCATCGAGGGCGACCGGCGTCCCGACCAAATCTTTTTCTTCAGGATGCAATCCCCGCGAGACCATTCCAATATCCGCAAGTCCTTGCCGTGCATCGGTCACACCTCGGGACGAACCACCCGATTGCACATCGACCCGCACACCCGGATGGAGTTTTTCAAACCGCTTTCCCATCTCGACGGCCAGAGGCGCGATGGTACTCGATCCCGTAATCACGAGTTTGCCCTTGATATCCTTTACCGCAAAGGCGAAGGGCATTCCTATCAGCAGCATCGAAAGGCAAAAGGCAATCCGGCGAAAACTCATCCTTGATCTCCTTAGAATGACATAGATACGAAAATGCAGTCGTTTAAACCGTAGGCAGTGAAACCACGCTCATAACAGAGCCAGATTCGGCTCGAAGTTATAAACGGTTTCACTGATTGTTCTAATTTTAGGAATATAACGTTGCTGCAGCAAAGCAAAGGGCTTTTTAGGAAAGATCGGCAGTGTCAAGTCGCTTGAGCCGCAACGTTTTCTGAGGTGGCACTGTAGGAAATCTTAGGGAATCGATCTTGGAGAAACTTGAGCCGCCAGGTGTCTTCCAGCAGAATGGCATGTTGCTCATGCTGATCGAGACAAAGCACGTGCGCCTGCGCGCGAATAAACTCGGCGAGAGCTTTGTCGTCATCACAGAAAATCCAGCGTGCAGCGGAGAAGGGCAAACGCGTGAAGTTGACCTTGACCCCGTATTCATGTTGAACGCGATACTGCACCACATCAAACTGGAGAATTCCGACCACACCCAAGATCTGCTCGGTGCCATGAATAGGTCGAAAGACTTGCACAGCACCTTCTTCAGAGAGCTGATCGAGGGCCTTGTTCAGCTGCTTGCTTTTCATCGGATCGGCCAGAGATACCCGACAGAAATGTTCCGGGGCAAAAACAGGAACACCTGTGTAATGGAGCGATTCCCCCTCTGTGAGGGTATCTCCGATTTTAAAGACTCCTGGATCGTGAATACCAACGATATCGCCTGCGAAGGCCTCGTCGACCAGACTTCTATCTTGCGCCATGAATTGGGTGGGACGACCGAGCCTTTGGTCCTTGCCGAGGCGGACAATATGCGCCTTCATACCGCGTTGAAAATATCCGGAACAGATACGGACAAAGGCGACTCGATCCCGATGATTAGGATCCATGTTAGCTTGTATCTTAAAAATAAAGCCGGTGAATTTTTCTTCTGTTGGCCGCACCAAACGCTCTTGCGCCAAGCGCTGGGTAGGCTCAGGCGCTATATCGATCAGGGCCTGAAGGAGAGGTTCGATGCCGAAATTGTTCAAGGCCGAACCAAAGAAAACAGGGGCCAGGTCACCGCTGCGATAGCGCTCAAGACTGAAGGTTTCGCCGGCACCGTCAAGCAATTCAATTTCTGTGCGCAGCTGTTCGGCTAACTCCTGACCAATTTCCTGGATAATTTCTGGAGCATCGAGTGACAGACTATTCAAGGGTACCGGCCGTGACCGTTCGGCACCTTTTTCATAGATAAGCAATTGATTGGCGGCGCGGTGATAGACCCCACGAAAATTCGCCCCCATTCCAATGGGCCAAGTCACAGGCGAGACTTGAATTCCAAGCACGGTCTCGATTTCTTCGAGCAATTCAAAAGGCTCGCGACCCTCGCGGTCCATCTTGTTGATGAAGGCAATAATGGGAGTCTTGCGCTGGGCGCAGACGCCAAACAGTTTTTTCGTCTGTTCCTCAACCCCGTTCGCGGCGTCGATCAACATCAGAGCGCTATCGACCGCCGTCAGGGTTCGATAGGTATCTTCAGAGAAATCCTGGTGACCGGGGGTATCGATGAGATTCATCTCGAAACCGAGATAAGGGAACTTCATCACGGAACTTGTCACAGAAATGCCGCGCTGCTTTTCCAATTCCATCCAGTCGGAAGTGGCGAATTTTTTCGAGCGCTTGGCTTTGACAGAGCCAGCCATATTGATGGCACCACCGTAGAGCAATAATTTCTCCGTCATCGTCGTTTTCCCGGCATCCGGGTGAGAAATAATAGCGAAGGTTCGCCGACGAGAAATTTCAGATTCGAGCTGCTTCTGATGCACGGTGCCGCCTCAAACGCAAAATCATGGAAAATAAGAGCGCCAAAGCAGCCTTTTTAGCGGAAGTAGCGCAGAAGAGCAAGCAAGGCGCTCACTCGCCCTCCGGATTGACCCAAGAATCGGCTCTATCCCGTGCCAGGGACGGACTGGCCGCCCAAAACCGTGTTCTTTCCATCGATAATTGGCCGCTCAGCTCTTGGCTCCGCATAAATCAAGTGCTAGTATCGCGCCTTATCTCGCCCCCAACTGCGGCAAACTGGTGTTGACAGGCATGTACATTCAGAAGGGACCCCATAGATAAAGGATGGTCACTATGGCCGATATCAATCGCCGAGAGTTCAAACAAGGACTCACTTACGACGATGTCTTGCTCGTTCCTCAGCACTCCGAAGTCCTCCCCCACGAAGCCAAGCTCGAAACTAAACTCACGCGCCAATTAAAAATCAAAGTACCGCTGGTATCAGCCGCCATGGACACCGTGACGGAAGCCAAAGCAGCGATTACGATGGCGCAAGCGGGTGGAATCGGCATCATTCACAAGAACTTGACGATCGAAGAGCAGGCCGAAGAAGTCAGACAGGTGAAAAAGAGTGAATCCGGTATCGTCAAAGATCCGGTCACCGTACGCCCTGATGCAACCCTCGCTGAAGTCACCGACATCATGCGGCGGGCCAACTTTTCGGGCTTTCCCGTCGTCGATGACGGTCGTCTGGTCGGCATTATCACCGGCCGAGATCTGCGCTTTGAGAAAGATCTGCGACGCCTCGTTCGCGACGTCATGACCAAGGAAGTCATCACTTGCAATAAGAACACCAGCCCCGATGAGGCGGTCGAGATTCTGCACAGGCATCGCATTGAAAAGCTGCCCGTGCTTGATACGGACGGCAAAACCCTGATCGGTATGTACACGGTCAAAGATATATTCAAATCGCAGAAGTTTCCCAACGCATCAAAAGATAGTTCGGGACGCCTCCTCGTTGGCGCCGCGATCGGTGCTGGCGGCGACTTTATCGAGCGAGCTGAAGCTCTTGTTAAAGCTGGGGTTGATGTCGTCGTCATCGATACGGCGCATGGTCACTCGCAAGGCGTTATCAACGCCGTTAAACAAGTTAAAGAAGCTTTGCGCCGTTACGATTTTCAAATCGTCGCGGGCAATGTCGCGACACCTCAAGCTGTTGAAGCACTGGCAGCAGCCGGCGCCGATGCTGTTAAAGTCGGGATCGGTCCGGGCAGTATTTGTACAACGCGAATCGTTGCCGGTATTGGCGTCCCCCAGTTTACGGCCGTTCTTGAATGTGCCGCGATGGGCCGAAAGCTCGGCATTCCCATCATCGCCGATGGCGGCGTAAAATTCAGTGGCGATATCGTCAAAGCTCTCGCCGCTGGAGCTCATACGATCATGATCGGCTCGCTCTTTGCCGGCACGGATGAAACGCCAGGTGATCTCATCATCTATCAAGGGAAGAGCTATAAGCAGTATCGCGGCATGGGCAGTCTCGGTGCCATGCGCCGCGGAAGTCGCGATCGCTATTTCCAGGGCGAAGTCGACGATCCAGGCAAGCTTGTGCCCGAAGGCATCGAGGGCCGCATTCCCTATCGCGGACCCTTAGCTGATTCGGTCTATCAGCTGGTCGGTGGGATTCGTTCTGCCATGGGTTACTGTGGTGCCCGAACGATCGATGATCTCTACGAACGCGCTCAGTTCGTCCAGATCACGTCCGCAGGTCTTCGCGAGAGTCATGTGCACGATGTGTACATCACCCGCGAAGCTCCCAACTATAAACTCGATTGAAGAAGGCAAGGTCCGATGCAGCATAGTTTGCAACGTCCCGTCAACGAAGGCATCTTAATCCTCGACTACGGCTCTCAGTACACTCTGCTGATCGCCCGCCGGCTCCGCGAGCTCGGTGTGTATGCGGAAATCATCGATGGCCGGAGCCCAAAGCCGCTCGCGGACTTCACCTTTCACGGGATCATCCTCTCAGGCGGACCCGATACGGTGACCGATGAGGGGTCTCGAACCCTACCAGCTTGGGTGGAGGCCAGCGACAAACCTGTCCTAGGCATTTGTTACGGGATGCAGCTGATGGCCGGCATTGCCGGCGGCAAGCTGCGCAGCGGTAGCCAGCGCGAATACGGTCGCGCCCAACTCCTGATGCACCTTCACGATGATGCACCGGCCTATGCCCAGTGCTTCAATAAGCTTCCTTCCCTGCAGACGGTCTGGATGAGCCACGGCGATGACGTGGAAGATACCAGTGGCTCGTTCGCGGTTCTCGGCCGCACCACAGATGGTGTCCTGGCGTTCACTGCGCACAAGGAAAAGCCGTGGATCGGCCTGCAATTCCATCCCGAAGTTCAGCATTCCGACGATGGCGCTGCCCTGCTCAAAATATTCTTGGAAGATATCTGCCACGCGCCTCTCAACTGGGATGCCGGCTGCATGATGGAAGCTTCTCTCACAAAGATTCGCGAGAACGTCGGCTCTGGCAAGGTCTTGATGGCGGTTTCAGGTGGTGTGGACTCGACTGTTGCGGCAGTGCTTCT
>CANJJY010000258.1 GCA_947474445.1 Oligoflexaceae bacterium | reverse complement strand
AGTCCGACCTTCATAAGCAGTCGTTATGGCGAAACCAAGCTCTCTTACGCGGGCTTGCAATTCATCGCTTGAAATGAGGGACTGCATCGTGAAATCTTCCATGAATCACCTATCTTTTAAGTTGGCTCTCCCTGACCCTATATTTCCCGTTTCTAAGGGGTTTCATCTAAGCGCAAAAAATTGGTCGTGGCTAGCATGAAAAACGGTGGGGCTCCTTCGTCTGCCTTAAAATCCTGGCCCAAGAGTTCGATGCGCAGCCAATGGCTGCGCGCTTGACGCTTGAATGGCACTTTGAAGTCGAAGCTTGTTTCGGTACCGGATGGAATGGGCCATTCGGTGAGCATTTCAAATTCATCGTGGATGCGCAAAAGCCCGGGCAGACGCTTGAGGTCATAGCTGCGAATTTTTATGTGGATGACACCGTCTTCAACGGCGACGGTGCCTGCTTGGGACGGAGCAGGCAACTCTATTTCACTGCGGAGCCCTAAGGTATAGGCGCCTCGCTTGAGAATCTGGGCTAAGTCTGTGATCGTCGGTGGATTATCTCTGGCGTTGAGAGCCGGCACATACAGTGCTGGAATCTGCCCGTGCAGGGGAAAGAGAGAACGATAGGGAGAGGCGGCCATAAATTGAACGGGTTTTCGACTCTTTTGCTGCAGGCGCTGAGCGAGGCTAAACAGTTCTTGGGTCTGCTCGGGCTGCTGGCAGCCGAAGATTTCGAGATAGTCCACGTCGAAGGTCAAGACGTTCCACGCGTATTCCTCTGGGGGAAATCCAGGTGGAGGACATTCGAGGATGACTTGCAGGGGATGCGTGGGAGATCGGGCGAATTTTAGGAAATCGTGAAATCGATGTCCACTGCTGCCACTTTGGGAAAGAGCGGCGTTCCATGCCGAGCGTATCGATTCATCGGCTGGAAATGCTTTGAGACTCAGGCCGAGCTTGGAGTCAGCGACCTCGATGATTGGCATTTCTTTTAGGTTCATCTCTGTCTCACGAACTGAGGTATCTCCACTGCCCGCTCGGAGTGAACGGCCGGAGACCTGAAGTCTCGCCGCGGCTATCAACTCCTTGGAGTGCCGATTAGCGTCGAGACTCAAGTGAACGCGGGGCGAGAGATCTGGCTCGTTGCCTTCGAGAAGACAGGAAATTTGCACCTTTTTGCCCGATCGAATGGCGATGTTCTGCTGACAGAGAATGCGGGTTCCGTTGAAGACCTGGACCTGGTAATCTCCAGCAGGAATCGGCGCGAAGAAGGGCCAGGTCTTTTGCAGGAGTGCATGCGGAGAAATCTGTTGAAGGGGTCTGAGACCCAACCAAGATTGGAGAGAAAAGCCATCTTTGTGCACGGCATCCCTGATTTCGATGAAACTCGTTTCAGGCGGTTTTAAGTCGATCTGCAAAGTGCCGCGCTGAATTTCAGGCAATTCGAGTCTTTGCACCGGGCCTTCGGGCTTGTTATGCTGCAGGGCGCCCTCGGCATCGGGATAGAAGAGTTCCAAAGTTTCCAGCGTCGAAAGTCCAATCTTGATCTGTTCACCCTCATGGATAGGGATGAGACTGCGAAAAGAGCCCTCGCTGGTGTGAAGGTACAAAGGCCTCATGAGTTTTTTTTCGCCGCGCGCTCGCGTCTTGTTTGCCTGTGATATATTCCAAACCGAAGTCGGATTCCATGCCTTGCCGAGGCAGTTGATGGATTGAGCCTTGTCGTCGAGAGCGTAACAGCTGATCGCCTGCGCGACTAATTGCGCTTGAACTTGAAAGGCCGGCTTGTCTAACAGAAGGTAAAAAGCTGACTGAGCGTTGGGCTTAAGGGTTTTTAGCTGGATTTCCGAGCGCGTGGTGGTTCTGGTGAGCGGAACGCTCGACACAAGACTGAAAAGATCGGGAAGGAGCGCGATCGTCATGCCGGCTATCGTCTCCCCCTCGAAGGGTATCGCCCATTCCTCACCGATGCCGCGACTGAGGTGCAGTTCCCATTCAAGGGCTTGACCTCCGACACTTTGAACGGCTACTTCTACGATGTTCGTTTCTGGTACAAAGTGGAGGGACACGCGCGCTTCGAGAGTAGGTGCGGTCGAACTGCGAAATATTGACACGACTCCCATGCCTTCAGGACCTTGTTCCAGATCACGTCCGACGAGTTTTAGACTCCGGCCATCTTCACTTTTGAGACTTATTTCTGGGAGAGGAAGCCAGGGCGAGGTCTGCCAATTCCGTCCTTGAAGCCGATAGATGTGTGACACAAGGGCATACTGAAGACTGATTTCGGGAAGAAAAGGCATACCAGGAACGATGGCCTGAAGGGTCTCCTGAGCTAAGAGAATTTGACCATCATGCGGGCGAAGGTGCGGAAACTTTTGAAGGTGTTCCTCAGTGATGAGACTGGCATTCTGCTTGGGGCGAGAGGATGGATTCCCTTCGAAGTTAGCGACGGCCTTGGCCTGAAAAGATTCTGGGCTCGCACAAGCCGACAGGCCAAGGCTTAGAGCCACGGTGACAAGCCAAGAATGATTTTTACATAGCGCGCGCCTTCGATTCATTGTATTTTCTTCGTTTTGCTTGACATTTTCTAATGATTCTGCGATATTCTGCAGGCTATGTCTCAGTTGTCGCGCTCATGGTTTTAGTGTGAATTCAGTATAAAGGGGCACTTGCTAATGACGCAAGAAATCGAGAAGGAATTCCAATCTAACAAGATCAAGCGCCTTCCTCCCTCGGTGGTCAAGGATATTGAGTTGAAGAACCATGCACGTCGATTGGCTAATCTCTCTCCTATCAAGATCAAGATTCGTACCTGTATCTCTTGCGGCGCCCTTTTTGAGTCCGCAGGAAATCGAACCTGCGGCTGTAACACGCGCAGTACGGGATACATCGCTGGCCGAGAAATCATCTAAGTAATCGAGCGTATCGTGACTAAAGTAACAAAACGCTCATGATCCTTTCTGCAAAGTAAGAACGCAGCAGACCTCAGAAGCCGATACCTCAACTGTGCGGGTACAGCTTTGAGGTTATAGATGAGCGAAGTGCGGTTCAATCGAGCTCCTTACACCGTGACTTATTACAAAGACGGCGAAAAGAAGACTCTCAGGCGGGTACCTCCGCCTAAGCTTCATGATGCTGTTCCCGATGATATTGTATCTTTGAATCGGGGCAAGAATGCGGATTTCAAAGCGGGCGATGAATTCACAGTGAAAAGCATCAACCCGCGGCAGCCTAACGTCTTACAGTTGATCAACGACGATGGGGTAAGCACCTTCGCCGATTATTACGATGTGAACCTCGAAGAGATGCGAGGGGCTAGGGATGGCATTGAGCCCATCGACCTACCCATCAATAACAAGTATCTCCTCTGGCCCTAAACCTATCCAGCTGAGCAGCGAGCGAGGCTCGGACCCGGAACCCCTTCCTTGTCGAAATCCTTTAAGAAAAAATCCTGCACAGCCCATCCCAAAAGTTTACCTTGGGGGTCAAAGGCCAAGACGCGGATAAAATGTTGACCATTGCTGTTGGGCCCTTGATCGAAGAGGGTGACCTCGATGTTTTTTGTTCCAATATTGCGTACATAGTGAGTTTGCAAGGTCGACCAGACCGTTTTGCCAGTCGGGCAGCGCTCGAGTAATTCCACCTCGAGTTTGGCCGTACCCGTGATGAAGCCCAGCTTGAAGGGAACCGGACTGCCGGATGCGAAGAGCTTTTGATTGGCGGGAAGCTGAATATCAACATCTCCATCCAGACCTTCTGGATTCTGAACAAAACTCCAGAAAATCGAGGGATCAAAGTCGGGGATATCGCCAAAGTGAAAGGAACCATCGAACGGAGTCGACTGAAAGCTGACGTTCTCCGTGCGGCAACGCTGATAGTCGACCCCTGCTTCCTCGCGGCTCAGCATCTGGCACACGCCCGCGATGACCTTGCCCATGTTCATCAGCTGTTCTTTGCTATACCAGCTCGGATCGCTTTGCTCTCGTTTGCCTTCAATGAATCGACCTGAATTGCCGACTAACATGATGACGATAGCATCGGTTATGGTTTCCAGTTCACCGGTGGTACGAGTCAAAGAAACAGGCGACTTATGCTGCAGAACCTTGATCGGCTTTTCTAAGACTCCCTGATTCGACGGAATCACGTAATGAGCTTGCATCGAGACCATGTTTTGATCTTCCGTCCCGAGACAGGTCGAGAGGGAGAAAGGGCAGTGGGTGACGATGATGCGGCGAGGATGGTTGATGACCTCGGATTCTTGAGCGTAAGTCAGTTGCAGATAGTCGACAAAAAACAACTCGCTGGTCCGTGTATCGAGTCTCAGGTTGGCCTGAACTGGTGCAGAAAAGCTCGTGGTTTCGAGTTTGGGCGTAAGGGGAAGCAATTCGATGCGTTCGCGCGTCGCCGCATCTTGCCAGAGAAAGCCCTTGTTGAGGATCTGCATCATCTCGCGAGCAAAGAGGATAGGCACATTCTTGGAGGCCATGACCTCTGGGTGATGGAGCCGCGCTAACTGCCAGATCCAGTCATATATATCATCGTTTTTTCGGATGGAGGGCGACAACTGAATATGTTGTTGCTTTAGTTTTTCTTGGACCCAGGCTCCGTAGGCATTAAGTTGAGCCTCAGGATCATTTGCCGCGCTCTCGGTCAGGCCCAGGGAGCGAAAGGAGACACCTACCAAGGTCTGAGCCATCGACGGGCCTTGCATCGCACTGCCGCCTCCTTGTCCTCCTTCATAGGCGACGCGACTCGGTTCGGCATTCAATCCCGATTCTTTGTAGGCCACAGCCAAGAGAATGTTCATAGGAATTTGATGGGCTTGTGCGGCGTTGCTAAACGTTTGGGCCAAGGGTCCGTACCGGGGGGCCGAAGGCTTAGAATGCTTTTTGTCACCTCCACAGGAGCTGATGAGCAAGACGACCATCAGTGAGGGAAGGGAGAACAAGAGACGTTGCATGGAAACCTCCTTCCAGCTGGTTATTCTTTAGTATAACGCACTCCGCCAGCAAGGCAGATTATTCCCGCCGCGTCCCCTCTCTAAGTCGAGCCATGGAACGGCTTTTTTTTAAGTACTGCAAAAAATACCCATAAGCGAAAAGTATTCCGCCCGTCCCTCCCGCTTTCATTCGACTTTTCATTCGCGCCTATATCCAGTAAGAGCCATAAAGAGCGATCTCTAACGGAAAAAAGGACTTTTATGCGAGACGATCAAAGCAATGGAAGGCTCGGTCCCCATCTCTGGCAAATCCGGGCGGTCCGCGACTGCGTATGGATAGGGATCGCTCTCGGTCTCGTCTGGATCGTCTATCAGCTGTGGGAAGTATTCTTTCCAGCCTTCATCGCTCTTCTATTCGCGTATTTGGTCAATCCCCTGCAACACTGGACCGCGCATCGATGGGGATGGTCGCGGTCATTGACCGCCTTGGTTCTGCTGCTTGTGTCCGGGCTCGTCCTGTTGGGCTGCATCTTGGGCTTCGCCCCTCTCATCGGCGATCAGATCGATATGCTGCGGGAAAGACTTCCCCAGTATCTGTCGACGCTCGCGCACAAGAACGGCATTGAAATGGATGAAATCTACCGGCGCATGAGTCGCTGGACCGATAGCATACAAAACCCGCAGGAATTTATCGGGCAGCTGATGGAGCGTGCGAGCCGCACCTTTTCCATCGTCGGCCGCATTTTGACCCAGGCTGCATCCTGGGCTCTCATCATCGTCCTGGTGCCGATTTATTTTTATTTTTTCAGCCGCGGTTTTGACGATTGGGTCAGATTCTTAGGTGATTACATCCCACTCCGGCATCGCTCCGAAATCTTAGGCGTGGTTCAGAAGATGGATCAAGCGACGGCGAGCTTTTTTCGTGGACGACTGGTCGTCGCTTTGATCATGGTGGGCTTGTTTGCTGTGGGCTGGTGGTTGACCGCGGTGCCCTACTGGTTTCTGCTCAGCATCTTCGCAGGTTTCCTCTCGATCATCCCTTATGCCTCGGGAATTTTTTGGCCATTGGCGATCCTCCTGAAATACCTTGATATAGCCTCGACGGGCGGCAGTGCAAGTCTCGTCGACATCGTCGTTTGGCCCAGTGTCGTTTTTCTAGTCGTCCAGTTTTTAGAGGCTTGGCTGATCTCTCCGTGGATTCAAAGCGGGCAGTTGAATATGAGCGTCCCTACGGTTTTGATCGTCGTCTTCATCGGTGGGGCCTTTGGTGGCATTCTCGGTTTGCTACTCGCCATTCCCGTGGCGGCTTGCCTCAAAATTTTATTCGAGGATGTCATTCTTCCACGAGTCAGAAGCTGGGCGGCGGCTCACTAAACGCTTTTCTTTATGGGACGCTACAGGGAGCGCTTGCTCGGCACTGTTGAACGTGAGCTGAGACGTCCGATAAAGAAGCTGTTGCCCTGCACCTGCTCGATGGCCTTCAGTCGGTCGAGTTCCGTTTGGTCCAAAGGATCATCCAGGTCCCAACGCTCAAACAGTTTTTCCGTGGCTGCATCGAGGATGCCAAACCCAGGATATTTTGCGTCCATATAGAAATAGATGCGCGCAATATCGCCCCGGATCTGCGGGCGGGGTTCGACCCGCTGACTGGCTACTTCAAAATCACAGGCCCCGTAGTTACGGGCTTCACCCGGTATCTCGGCATAAGGAAAATTAGCGCGAGCT
>CANJJY010000257.1 GCA_947474445.1 Oligoflexaceae bacterium | reverse complement strand
TTCCTCTCGACCGATGGCAGCGGGCGCCTCGCTTGGGGTTCTGTGAGTGGGGCATCGGGCGGAACCGTGACCAGCATTGCGGCCGGTACGGGTATGAGCGGCGGCACGATCACAGGTTCGGGAACGATTGGTCTTGCGAATACGGCTGTGACAGCTGGATCATACACAAGAGCCAGTATCACCGTCGATGCTCAAGGACGCCTCACTTCTGCCGCTAACGGCGCCGCTATTACTTCCTCGGATATCACCGACGGCACCCTCGTCGATGCCGATATCTCTGGCTCGGCGGCGATCGCGCAATCAAAAGTCGCCAACCTTACAAGCGATCTCAGCAACCTTTCAACGGGCGTGAGTGGTAAAGAACCAGCGATCACCGCCGGCACCACCGCTCAATACTGGAAGGGCGATAAATCTTGGGCCACCCTCGATACTCTCGCAGTGCCTGAGAATACCAATCTCTATTACACCGACACCCGCGCTCGAGCGGCGATCGGCGGCACTGCCCCCGTGTCTTATAATAGCGGCACCGGCGCGATTTCCATGGCTTCCGCAACCAGTGTGGCCAATGGCTATCTCACTTCATCCGACTGGCTCACCTTCAACGGCAAGCAAGCTGCCATCACAGCAGCGAGCACCGTAAACAGCGGAACGCTCACGAGCGCTCTGCAAAATGGGCTTGAAGTAAAACCTTTCGGCGTCTCTGCTGGCAACAGTGGTGAAGTCCGCTTTGATGAACTCGCCACCAATGGTACGAACTACATCGGTTTTAAAGCTCCCGATGCTCTCGCCGCCAACAAAATCTGGGTCCTCCCAGCGGCGGATGGCAGCACAGGTCAAGTCCTCAAAACGGACGGCTCGGGGAACCTCGGTTGGGTGAGTGACCTCAGCGGCAGTGTCACCTCTATCACGGCCGGTACGGGTCTCAGTGGTGGTACGATCAGCACCAGCGGGACGATCGCTCTCGCCAATACAACCGTAACAGCAGCATCGTACACGCGCGCCACTATCACCGTCGATGCGCAAGGTCGTTTGACTGCGGCTGCTAACGGTGCCTCGGTCAACCTCGGCAGCGAAGTCACGAGCACCTTGCCGGTTGGCAACGGCGGCACGGGGGTTACGACCTCGACTGGGACAGGCAACGTGGTTCTCTCCAATAGCCCTACTCTGGTAACGCCAGCTCTTGGCACGCCTGCCAGTGGAGTAGCAACTAACCTCACCGGCCTTCCCCTGAGCACAGGTGTCACTGGAACTCTGCCCGTTGGCAACGGCGGAACGGGGGTCACGACATCGACCGGGACCGGGAATAATGTACTTTCCAATAATGCAACTCTGGTCGCGCCAGCTCTCGGCACACCTGCCAGCGGCGTGGCAACCAATCTCACCGGCCTTCCCCTCACGACGGGGGTAACAGGAACTCTGCCAGTCGCCAATGGCGGAACCGGTGGGAGCACCCTACCTCTCAATAACGTCCTCCTCGGTAACGGAACGAGTGCTCCCCTGGTCGTAGCGCCGGGTACCTCAGGGAATGTGTTGACGTCTAACGGCACGACCTGGCAGAGCACGGCTATTCCGGCTACGACTTGGGCGACACCAGGCACGATAGGATCGACGACGGCTAACACCGGCGCGTTCACGTCTTTGAGCGCGACCTCTCTCACCGTCGCCGGCACAAATTCGATCTTTGGCGTCGGAGAAGGGGGAACACCGACCGCTACGACCATTCGCGGTGCGGCAGCAGCGGGCGCAAATATTGCCGGTTCGGATTTAACAATCAAAGCCAGCAACGGGACAGGAACCGGTGGCTCAGGCGCTATCAACTTTCAGACAGCTCCGGTGGCAGCTTCTAGTAGTACGGCTAATACGATGGCCACTCGCATGACGATCGATAAGGCCGGTAATGTCGGTATTGGCACGACAGCACCTGTCTCAAAGCTCACGGTAACTGATTCATTGACGCCAGTCATACGAGGCATTCAAATTAAACAATTTTCGAATGACAGTGCGGCCAGCATGCTCGGTTTTACGAAAAGTCGCGGAACTGAAGATAGTCCAACTACCGTGACCACCGGAGACTATTTGGGTGACATCGCGGTCCATGCATACGATGGCACATCGAACGTTCCAATTGCTCACATGGGATACCGAGCGAACGGAACCATATCCACGGGATCTGTCCCAGGCGACTGGTATTTTGCTGCTTCGAGTAGCAGCACTTCCGCTCCCTATACCGATGGAACAGTAAAAATGGTAATTAAGTCAACAGGTAATGTTGGTATCGGCACTACATCCCCATCCTACATGCTTCACGTAAATGGATCAGTAGCTGGAGTCGGTGCTTATAATGCGTTATCTGATGTTCGCTACAAAAAAGATATCAAATCTCTCGCCCATAGCCTCGCAAAAATACTCGCCATCCGTGGCGTTTCTTACAAATGGATTGACGAGGAACAGTACGGAAGAGAAACTCAGCTTGGTGTGATTGCACAGGAAATCGAAAAAATCGTACCTGAAGTTGTGACCACAGGATCTGATGGCGTCAAACGCGTAAAATATTCCGACTTAATTCCTCTTGTCATTGAAGCTATGCAAGAGCAAAACGCTCAGCTAGAAATCCTCAAGGCAGAAAGCGCACGAAAAGACGCTGACATCAGCTTGCTTAAGACTGAGTCCGCAAAACTGAAGAAATTTATCTGTACCCAGTATCCTTCAGCAGAAATTTGTTCGAATTGAAATTACATCTTTATGAAAACATCATTCTTTCGTCATCGACAGTATCGGAAGTCTAATTAAAGTCTGTCCGGGAATCTCTAAATATGAGAGATTTTCGACATGGAGCCAGAGAACTCGATTAGCCAAGTTGAGGGTCACCAGGAAACGGTAAAACCCACTCCACCAAAAAAAAGTTTGACCGCAACGGCAGACACACCGATCTCTTCCTGCTCAGCAATCTTCTGGGAATTCTTTGCCAAGCGCAGCTGCTCGCCAAAGGCAAAAACTAAGAAGTTGACTTCTAGGCTTTCTCCCCACTTAAATAGATCAAAGTAGGCATCGATGCCGGCGCGACCGCTGAGGACGCTGACTGCGGTCTTATTGGAAGCACCAAACATTGCTGCGTTATAGGAGCTCCAGAGACGGGCGCGAGCCAAAGGGGTCTGACGTTCAATGCCGACCTCTAAGGCTAGATCGTAAATATTTTTAGCTGTAAATGATGCACTCGATTGACCTGTGGAGGCAGGTGGTGAGGTGTGCGCATCCAAATCCAAAAGGCCGAGCTTTGGTTGGAAGTCGACTTGGGATGCAAAAGGTTGAAGGATTTCCGGCAGAGGATAGGAAAATGACCAACCGACCGAAGCCCGTTTGAGACTGAACGACTCCTTTCCCGCACCTGTGCCCCGTGTGCTCACTGGAAAGATATCGTAGTAGCCACGTAATCCGGCGAGTGGCCCTCCGCGTATCTCCGCGAGGATCGATAGCACCGAAGTATCGTTGATCACAGAATCTCCTTGAGTGAGAGCCCTACCGTAGCGAAAGCCTGCGTAATTGGAAGATAGGCTCTCAAAGAGAAAGTGATCCAAAAGGTTCAGTGGGGAGAAACCTGGAATTCTCTGCTTCAAGACATTTTCGTACTCGGTGCGTCTTTTATCTAGACCAGCGGTGTTTTGAACCCAATACTTAGTCCCGTCCTTGAGAGGGATATAATCTGCGGATAGCTGATATTCTTCGGTGCGCACGCCCTCTTTGATTTCAGGCTCACCGACCCTAATCAATCGCGCGCGAACCAGTGGAACCCAGAGTTTAGTGTCAGTTTGAAAGGTTAGTTCGTAAATCAACATTTCATTGGGCATTGCTGGGAGGGCAGAATTGGTTTTGAAGGTGATTTTGGGGGCGCTGGCGTCATGGGTATAGAGCCAACCGATGGGCAAACTCTCCAAAATCATACGGCCTATGGTTTCAGGAACTAAAGGTTGACTGAGCCCGTCGAGGGTCGATCCTTTGAGTCGAAAAGTAATATCGCGTACCTTCTCATAGCTCCCGCTATTGCGAAAGCCGATTGAAATATCAAAGAAATCAGAGTGCTCTCTAAGTTCTATATGCCAAGGTAATTCTTCATTCGGGGTAGCATCGACCGCTAAGCACCGGAAAGAGGCTAGGAATCCTTGGTGCGATTGAAGCAAGGATTCACCGATTTTTGGGCATAGACTTTCCCATTTTTGGTTTGTCTCGATCCCATTTTTTTGATTCGACGACGGGACAAAAACAAGGCTTGCGATTTGTTGCTCCGGGATGATAGTCACGGATTCACTCGCAAATGCACTCCGGGATGAGGCGATGAAACCGAGAATTAGCGCAAACTTTTTCAATTACATTAGACTCCAAAAAGTCCCTCGATCCACTAGATGCTGATGGCTCCCTCTCGAGCATCCGAAGCTATGCGAGATTTGGGTTGCATGTGCCGGTGGTCTGGGAAGTTGTGACTCATTTTACCGTAGCAGCAAGGCGAAATCTTGAATTTTGCGTGAAGCATCAAGGTTGTTGGGAAGTGGGTGACTCATGATTTATCTTACCACTCAAAAATATGATACCAAAAGGCGAACTGCAAATTTCTCCGTTCAAATTCCTGCGTAATATTTTACCTACGCTCCAGAAAGCCAAACTAAACCCATTTAAATCAGCTTCTTAGGCATTCATGTTAATTTTCCCTGCACCCTACCGAAACCTACTCTATAAGGTGCTCAGTGTAGACGCTCAGTAGTCCTGACTGTTCTGTAGCGAAGTTAAGACGCCTACCCTAGATAGGCGGCAGGATGTGAAAAAGGCATCAATTTTTTGGGGTTTAAGGTTTGAGAGAGTGACATACGGAATGGTTCAAAGATTAAAGCGATTTTGCCCCTACAAGGTCTGAAGGGGATGTCTCCGCGGGAATATCGTCGGACTCTATCACCTAACGCAAGCGACGTAGAACGTTTCGTTTTTCGAATTGTCATTGGAATATCCATACCCCAAGCTCAGGCTCCACGCGAAAATCGTGAAGGTGGCAGAGGACGATGAGGACCAAAAATTATCTTGCATTTGCGTCTTTGTCATAAAGTTCGGCCCGGCTATAGAGATAATACTGTGCTCATAGAGAGCCATCACCTCCTTTTGAGTTGGGAGGCGCCAGGTCCCAGCAGTATAACCTCCATAAGTCGAAGCTGCGCATAATTGCACCGCAGCGTTCCAGGCGACAGAGGTAGGCGAGCCCGTGGTGTTGCCGCCTGCAGCTAAAATGCCCGTTACCTTAAGACCGGATAAGTTATCCTGATAGATACATTGGCTACTCGTACCACACGCGACAAAAGAGGTGCCACCATCTATGGTCGTCACGTCGCTCCAGACAGAGCTATCACAAAAAGTATCCGAAGAAAAAGCGGTCACTCTGTTTGCAGGGAACCCATAAAAATCATCGACCGTATCCCAATAATCATAATTGGTCGAAACATCATTTGATGATGTGTTAGGAAGACTCCCGATAACACCATCCCAGTTGTAATAGGTAGTATTGACAATGTTGCGACAATTGGTCCTAAGAGCCCCCGCCATACCACCAACTGTGGTGCCGATTCTAATATTCCAGGGATTAATCTCACAGGCACCGGTATTCCAACGACAGGCAGCGTCGGCCTCGCAGGTCCCTTGCGCTAAATAGGTACAAGAGGCCGCTGCCGCGCTTCCCGTTGTTCCAAAAATCGTAATGGTCGATACAATGTTCGTCGCCGTGATCTCATCGTCTCCCGTGCCCGTTTGATACGTGCCGGCCGAGTTCCAATATTCAAAGGCCGCTGCAGATTTCACCTTCGCATCAAAGGTGGCCGCATCCAGGTCCAACGTCGCCGAAGCTGATGGGAGCTTATAAGTAGCCGATGGATAATCGCCAACTTTACCGAAAATATTTGCTCCCGATTTTATATTGCCAACGCTAAGATCCGTGTCGCCCGCCACCGTCTGCCTTGCTCCCGTTGCTGTCCAAAACTCAAAAGTTGGCGCTGCAGCGAGGCTGGCGTTAAAGTTTGAACTGGTTAAACCAACGCCGCTCACCGTACTTAGATCCATCGTTTTGTAGGAATTTGTTGCTACGCACGCCGATTGATTAGCGGAGGTGCAATCAGCAAGGGTTGGCGTTGATCCTGTGCCACCGACACCATAAGCGCCGTTGCCGACGCGAACGTTTGTAGCGACCGGGATTGTTAAGGTGCCGGCGACGGTGTCAGTCGTGTCGATATTTAAAACATTCGCCACATCCGGAAAGTCCGGGCTGTAACTCGGTGTGAGGGCTGCCCCGGGGTCGCCGTAAGCGACGCTACCACTGCGCACGCTGCTCGCCAGAGGTAAGCTGAGAGTTCCCGTGATGGGGGTCTCTGAAGAACCGTAGCTAATTCCAGAAAGGACTTTGCCGGCGCTGGGGAGACTAAGTCTGCCAGTCATTGGAGCAGAGGGGGCTCCGTAGCTTGTACCTGCGAGTACAACTTCTTCACCTGCTGGCATGAAACTTCCAGTAACTCCAGCTATAGTAATGCCGGTCAAAATATTTTCCGGTTTCAAGTTCGTTCTATCGAGGGCCGCTCCCTCGCTACAATCCTTTGTCCCCTTCATCACCTCTCCGTCGAACGTATAG
>CANJJY010000256.1 GCA_947474445.1 Oligoflexaceae bacterium | reverse complement strand
TGGGAAAAGTGCGGTATGGCGCGATCGCGTGAGGGTCTGGAATCTGCAATTGCCGAGATTGGTGCCATTCGTGATGAATTCTGGCGCAATTTAAAGGTTACCGGTGTTGGTGAAAGTCTTAATTCAGTTCTGGAGAACGCAGGACGAGTAGCCGATTTTATTGAACACGCGGAACTCATGTGTCGAGACGCTTTGACTCGCGAAGAATCCTGTGGCGGACATTTCCGTGTGGAGTACCAGACGGAAGAAGGAGAAGCGCGGCGAGACGACGAGAAGTTTACGCACGCTGCCGTATGGGAATACACGGGGGCAGGACAAGCTCCAAAAAGACATGTTGAGCCTTTGGTTTACGAGAACATCAAGCTTGCTACGAGGAGCTACAAGTAATGGATTTAACACTCCACGTTTGGCGCCAGAAAAACGCTCAGGACTCGGGTCGCATGGCGACCTATCAAGCCAAGAATATTTCTCCCGATTGCTCTTTTCTTGAAATGCTCGACCAAGTTAATGAGGATTTGATCGGTAAAGGTGATGATCCAATTTCATTTGATCACGATTGCCGCGAAGGTATCTGTGGATCGTGTTCGATGGTGATCAATGGAAAGCTTCATGGTGGCCAAAAAGGCACCACAGCATGTCAGCTTCACATGCGCCACTTCAAAAGTGGCGATCAAATTTGCGTCGAACCCTGGCGAGCCAAAGCCTTTCCTGTAGTCAAGGATCTCGTTGTGGATCGGAGTTCCTTCGATCGTATCATCGCATCGGGTGGATTTGTGTCGGTTAATACCGGCGGGATTCCCGACGCCAACGCTATTCCCATACCAAAAGAACGGGCAGATTATGCCATGGATGCTGCCGAATGCATTGCCTGTGGCGCCTGTGTTGCCTCTTGCAAGAATGCATCGGCAATGTTATTTGTCGCCGCGAAAGTTTCACATTTGGCAAATTTGCCCCAAGGACAACCCGAACGACAACGGCGCGTATTGAACATGGTGAAACAGATGGATGCAGAAGGCTTCGGCAACTGCTCTAATCAGTTCGAATGCGAAGCCGCATGTCCCAAGCAGATCAGTGTTCAATTCATTGGACAGATGTATCGGGATTACCTCAAGGCAAGTCTAACCCACCAAGAGGCGGCGCCTAAGACATGAAATACGAAGTCATTGTCGAGCTGAAGGAAGAGGTTCTTGATACACAAGGACGTGCGATACAGCAGACGCTCCAGCGCCTCGGTCACGATCGCTTGTCGCAAATCAAGGTCTCTAAGCGCTTTGTGCTCGATGTGGCCGGTGATGAGGGGCAGGCAGCTGCTTTGGTGAAAACCTTAGCGGCTGAACATTTGGCCAATCCAGTCGCAGAAACCTTTTCTATTAGAAAGCTCTGAGTCATGGATCGCAATCGTTCGACGGGTAACCCACGCATCGGCCTTGTTCAGTTTCCGGGTTCAAATTGCGACGCCGACTGCATTGATGCGATGAAGCGTCTTTTTCATATTGATCTACTTCCTATTTGGCATGATACGGCCAATCTTCCTCCGGTCGATGGTCTCATCCTTCCGGGAGGCTTTAGCTACGGCGACTATCTTCGTGGTGGAGCCTTGGCCAGTTGCAGCAAAATCATGCCAGCCATCAAAAAATTTGCCTCCCAAGGCGGAGCGATCCTCGGCATCTGCAATGGATTTCAGGTTCTGACCGAATCTCATCTACTGCCTGGCATTCTTTTAAAAAACGCCTTTCAGGGTTTTATTTGCAAAAACGTTCAGCTGGCTGTGGCTTCCGGGACGAGCGCCTATCACGAGCGACTGGCCGGTCGCAGTTATAAAGTGCCGATCGCGCATGGTGAGGGGCGATACTATGTGTCGCCGGACGAGCTGAAACGTTTGCAAGATCAGGGTCAGATCTTGTTTCAGTATTGCGACGAGCAGGGCCAAGTCAGCGAAAAGGCGAACCCCAATGGGGCAGTAGCTGAAATAGCCGGAATCTTGAGTGAAAATGGCAGAATTTTAGGAATGATGCCTCACCCAGAGAGAGCGTCCGATACCCTGCTGGGAAGCGAAGATGGTCGATTTATTCTAGAAGCGTTTCTGGCAACTGTACTTTGACGAGTCATTGTTTTACGCCCCCCGCGGACATGCCGGCTGTCTCTTGTTGATGCGCTTTCTTTGAGAACATCCAAAACAAACTGTTAAGGTACCCTGTCTCCTTGATCGTTTCCGTTTTTCGTATCGCTGAGACGGCAGCTTGAAGGTTTGGAAGTGAATAACTGGAAGGGCAGGCTTTTGGCGACGGGCTCTAAGAGCTTTAAAGATTCAAGGCAAGGAAAGTAATATGCAGAAAGAGTTCCTGCAGCAATTCCAAAACATAGCTGGACACAAGCGTGCGGCCTTGATTTCTGATCAAGACCAACAGTTAAAGCCTCTCCTCAAGACGCATAAAATCAACGAGAGTGAATATCAAACGCTGCTTGGAATCGTTGGGCGCCGTCCGACCTTGGCTGAGCTGGGTGTGTTTTCCGCGATGTGGAGCGAGCACTGCTCCTATAAGTCTTCAAAGATCCATCTGCGTAAACTTCCCACGACTGGTCCTGAAGTGGTCGTTGGTCCCGGTGAAAACGCTGGCGTGGTAAGGCTCTCAGGTAAGCTCTGCGCGGCTTTCAAAATGGAAAGTCACAACCATCCCAGTTATATCGAGCCCTATCAAGGTGCAGCGACTGGTGTCGGCGGCATTCTGAGGGATGTGTTTTGCATGGGCGCTCGGCCTGTTGCCAATCTAAACTCTCTGCGCTTTGGGGAACGAGCGCATCCGCGCTCGCATTATTTATTTGCCCAAGTCGTTAAGGGAGTTGGCGACTACGGAAATTGCGTCGGAATCCCGACCGTTGCCGGTTCTGTTTCCTTTGATAAAACATATAATGGCAACATTCTGGTCAACGCCATGACAGTCGGGCTGATTCATGAAGATCGGATATTTAAGGGTTATGCATCGGGTCAACACAACCTTGTCGTTTATGTAGGTTCGGCGACAGGCCGTGACGGCATTCATGGCGCTTCGATGGCTTCCGATAGTTTTTCAAGTCAACAGAGTGGCGAACGCTCGACTGTCCAGGTCGGCGACCCTTTCGCTGAGAAGCTTTTGCTCGAAGCGACTCTAGAAGTGGTAGAGCGCAAACTGGTTGTCGGACTGCAGGACATGGGGGCCGCTGGTCTCACCTCATCGTCATTTGAAATGGCCGATCGAGCTGGCAATGGTCTTTATCTAAACCTCGACTACGTACCGACTCGTGCGCAAAATATGACGGCTTATGAGCTCTTGCTTTCCGAATCACAGGAGCGCATGCTCCTTTGCGTGGAGCCAGAAAAATGGCTGGAACTCCAGCAATGTCTGGCCCGATGGGAACTGCCCTTTGCTGTGATTGGTCTAGTGACGGATAGCGGACGCATGCAAATCGTCAAAGATCAGATTCTCGAAGTCGATGTGCCTGTCGCACCTCTAGCGGAAAGCGCTCCTCGGTATGAGCGGCCTTATCAACTCCCAACGCGGAGCTATGCTGTCGATGCAGAATTGCGCGATCGTCTGCGCAGCCGGACTCCTTCGGACCTTCTTCTAGCGATTCTCGCTGATGATGGTGACAAGCAGCGCATTTATCGTCAATACGACCATCATATCGGCACGAAGACGGTCCTTGGACCCGAAGAGCAAGGTGCTGGTCTACTCTGGATTCGATCTGACTGGAGCGATGGCGATACGCCTTATTTAGGTCTCGCTGTGGCAACCGCCTGTAACGAGCGATACTGTGCTCAAGATCCGTATTTAGGTGCAGCCCAAGCGGTACTTCGATGTTACCGCGCTATTGTAGCGACCGGTGCTGTTGCTCTAGCTGTCACCGATTGCCTCAATTACGGCAATCCCGAAGATCCAGACGTGATGGGGCAAATTGTTGCTGGCATTGATGGCATTGCCCTTGCCTGTCAAGAACTCAAGACGCCCGTCGTCAGCGGAAATGTCAGCCTTTACAACCAGACAGATGGTGTCAGTATTGCGCCGACACCGATGATAGGCATGGTCGGAAAACATAAAGATGTACGCAAGGCTGCGGCAGCTATTTGCCGTGATCCGGGAGCCTTATTTCTTTTGCGTCCAAAGCAGCTGCAGCATTATTTAGGCGGTTCGATGGCTGCTAAGATCCTCGATCTGCAGCAGCAGCGAGAACCTATTCCCGAGCCGCATTGGAAAGCCGAACGTGAGGCAGCTTTGATTTTGCAGCGCCTTACCGAGGCAGGACATCTCTTAGCAGCTCGTGATGTCGGGGCTGGAGGGGTGCTGACGACTCTAAGCAAAATGGTTCTACATCAGAATGCACCGAGTTTAGGTTTTGCGGCAAACATCGCCGCTGGGGTGCCTGAAGCGGAACGCATGCTTCACTATTTCGGAGAATCGGGTGCGACCTATATTCTGCAGGTCAAACCAGGAGTCGATCTCAAAGTTTTCGTGGGTCCGCTTCACGAGCTGGAGCTTGTCCCCATCGGTTCAGTTCATGCTGGACCGTCTATGCAAATTGATGGTCAAGAGCTGAAACACGTGCCTTTGCAGCAAAGTGCAGCAGCGTCTTTGAGCATATAATAAGAGGAATCATATTCCATGGCAGGCTTTCGTGAAGAATGCGGCGTCGTCGGTGTAATGGGTGATCCCGAAGCAGCCAAGCTCATCTATCTCGGTCTTTATGCTCTGCAACATCGCGGTCAAGAAGCGGCTGGAATCGTTACTATAAACGAGACCGGTGCCCTGCAGGGTCACAAAGCATTCGGCTTAGTTGGCGATGGTTTTACCGCCGACATTCTCTCTCGTTTGGAAGGTCGGTCCGGGATTGGCCATAATCGCTATTCGACCACCGGTGCAAGCCGTATGGTAGAGAATATCCAGCCTTTTTCCTTTAAAACCTCGCTTGGTTCAGTGGCTATAGCCCACAATGGGAACCTGACCAACGCAGATCAGATTCGGGTCGAACTTGAGAGCCAGGGTAGTATCTTTCAATCGACCTCCGATACCGAAGTATTCATGCATCTGCTGGCCAAGAGTACTCAAGCTCAGCTGTTGGATCGCATTGTCGAAGTTATGGGTAAAGTACGAGGGGCCTACTCTCTAGTCCTTTTAACAAAAGATCGCTTGTTTGCCTTACGCGATCCCTACGGATTTCGGCCACTTGTATTAGGACGCCGCGGTGATTGTGTTGTGGTGGCGAGCGAGACCTGCGCCCTGGAGTTGATTGACGCCGAATTTGAGCGAGAGATTGCACCGGGTGAAATTGTCGAGATCTTTTCGGACGGTTTTATCCGCTCTTATTATCCAGTTCAAAGCCCCCGCAAAGCTTTCTGCTCGTTTGAACCCATCTATTTCGCGCGACCCGATAGCCAGATATTTGGTGAAGAAATCTATAGTCTGAGAAAGCGCATGGGAGAATGTTTGGCCCGTGAATCTCACGTCGATGCCGATGTCGTCATAGCAGTGCCTGATTCGGGTGTACCCATGGCCTTGGGTTATGCCGCAGAAGTCAAACTTCCTATGGAACTTGGCCTCGTGAGAAATCACTATGTGGGGCGCACTTTTATCGAGCCTTCTCAATCGATTCGCGACTTTGGCGTAAAGCTCAAACTTAATCCTGTCGGCTCGACCCTTAGGGGAAAGCGAGTCATCGTAGTCGACGATAGCCTTGTGCGGGGAACGACTTCCGTTAAGATTTTGCGCATGCTGCGCAAAGCCGGAGCCAAAGAAATTCACCTCAGGCTCGGATCGCCGCCGATCACCCATTCTTGTTATTTTGGAGTCGATACTCCTGAACGAGGACAGCTCCTAGCCGCGCAACAAACTGTTGAGCAGATTCGCGATTTCATTGGAGCTGACACGCTGGCCTTTCTTAGTCCTGAGGGACTCAGGCAAGCGCTGGGAGCAAGCAATGCCGGAAACTATTGCTATGGTTGCTTCAGCGGGGATTATCCTGAAGCGACGGGTCAAAAAATAAGTCCTCAACCAACCGATCGACTCGGTGGGCCAGGTCTCAAAGCAGGATTTTAATTTGGCCGATGCGATGAATCTGCGAGAAGGAGAGGACTATCGGTTGGAAGATGGTCTACTTGTTTTCACAGCCTCATACTTAGCCCGGCGAGGAAGCTGCTGCGGGAATGGATGTCGACACTGCCCCTATGTTCCCCGTCATGGTGGAGAAGGGGCCCGACTTCAGGCCTCTGAGCCCGAACCCTCCTAGCCCCACCCCTCCAATCCAAAGATCAGGTTTCAACCGTATGGCCGTCCGCAGCCTCATGCAGGAGCTCAAAGCAAGGACGCAGGGCGGCATCAGCTGCATCCAAAATAGCGTTGATATCGTTACGGCCAAAGGACGCTCGTTCTGCGGTTCCTTGAACTTCTAAGAATCGACCACTCTGCGTCATGACGACGTTCATGTCCAGGTCTGCAGTGCTGTCTTCTTGATAATCGAGATCAACCAAAACCTCTCCGTCGCGCAGGCCAATCGACACCGCTGCAACTGCATCAATCAAAGGATTGTCGTGAAGGCGACCGCTGCGGAGAAGTTTATCGACGGCAATCTTTAATGCCACGAAAGCGCCAGTAATCGAAGCGGTTCGCGTGCCGCCATCGGCCTGAATCACGTC
>CANJJY010000255.1 GCA_947474445.1 Oligoflexaceae bacterium | reverse complement strand
CTTCTGATCGCCACCCATTCGCTCGAGACCAGCTCACGCGTTTTTCCCAAGGTCTATCACATCGACCTTGTGATCAAGATCACGGTGCGGATCGCGGCTGAGGAAAAGTCGAGCTTTCAGTACTGGCGTTTGGTCATCAATAAAAGCGGCATCAAGCGCATCGATGAAGTCAAGCTGGCTGAAAATGAACCGAGTCTCGAAGTCGATATCGATGAAGAGCCTATGTCGAGCCTCGAATCCTTTGACGATATTAAAATGGCCCAGGGCTGACGGCTCGGTTTGGCTCTAATCGAAGACGATGGTCTTATTACCATAAATCAAGACTCGTCGCTCGAGGTGGAGATAGACGGCTCGCGCCAGCACGATTTTTTCAAGATCCTTACCTTTTCTCACCATATCCTCGACGCTGTCGCGATGACTAACGCGGCTGACGTCCTGGTCGATAATTGGGCCTTCGTCCAAATCCTGAGTTACATAGTGAGCCGTCGCTCCGATGATCTTTACCCCTCGCGTGAAGGCCCGATGGTAGGGCTGCGCGCCTGGAAACGCCGGTAAAAAGGAGTGATGAATATTGATGACCTGCATGCCGCTCTTAAAAAAATCAGGACTGAGTATTTGCATGTATTTGGCGAGCACCACGAGTTCAATGTTATGCGCGCGGAGGAGTTGCAGCTCTTTTTCTTCCTGACTGTGTTTGGAAGCGGTATCAATGGGAAAATGGTGGAAGGCCACCTGGAACTGCTCAGCGATGGGCTGGAGCGTTTGATGGTTACTAATTACGAGGTCGATCGATCCCCGGATATCGCCCGATCGCTGCCGACCCAAGAGATCGATCAGACAGTGCTCTTGTTTGGAAACCCAAATCGCCAAACGTGGCCGCTCGTCGGTAAAATGGATCGACCACTGCATCCGCAGCGCATCGCCCACAGGCGCAAAGCGGTCGCGGATCGTCTCGCGCGGCAGGAGGAACCCATCGAGTTCCCATTCGAGGCGGGTCGCGAAAATGCCGGCTTCATGGTCGGTATGCTGGTCAGCATCGACGATGTTGCCCCCATGGGTGTAGATGAAATGGGAAAGTTTGGCGACCAGCCCTCGCTGATCGGGGGCGCAAGCGAGGAGGACGGCGCGAACACTTGGTTTCGGCATAATGCACCTTCTGCTGAAATAGGCTTCATTGATTTTAAGGCAAAAAGGCGGGGAGTGCGAGTTGAGATCAAATCGAGGTCTGTGGAAGGGCTTCAAAGGGTTTAGGACAGAGGAGACGGACTTTTTTCACGAGATCGTTGAAGTCGATCGGCTTTTTGCAGAGTCCATCGAACCCATAGCGTTCAAATTCAAAGGGATGCACGACGCAGGCCGTGACTGCGATGATAGGGAGATTTTGAAATTCTGATTTCAGGATGCGAGTCGCTTCGATGCCATCCATCACAGGCATGTTGATGTCCATGAGAACGGCGAGGGGGAACTCTTCGTTCTTCAAAGCCCGCACCTGCTCGACTGCTAAAGCACCGTTTGAAACTTCGATGGTGCGATATCCTTCGCGTTGCAGGCGGCGCATCAAAATGAGTTTATTCATCTCTTCGTCGTCGACGATGAGGAGAAGACCCTTCTTTAATTCTGAAGAACTCTCCATCTGTATCCCAGTTGCTTGAAAAGGATTTCATGCTGAAGTCTATACAAAAGTTTTATTCAAAACCAGGATCTTTGCAAGCGATTCGTCGGTGGGGGAGAAATGGGGGATACAAAAGGGGAAGGAAGCGTGGGCTGCCTTCCTTTATATCATTCCGGCCAATTTTTTTGTCTCGGTTTCTTCGAAATCAGCGGTTTCTAAAGCGAGTTCTCCGGAGAGTAGGCGACGCGCGATCTCTCTTTGTTCGCTCAATATTTCCTCGAGATGAGATAGCTGCGTCAGAGGATTGGCCAGGACTACGCGAAAAACGTTGATCAGCTGGCCCTTATATTTGAGAGGCTCCAAGGCGGTGCGCGAGACGAAGGTCGAACCGCGATCGCGCTGTTCTTTTTGGATGGTGATGGTCAAGCGATTGAGATGACTGTTGTAGTGAAACAGTTCTTCTGGACTATACGTCTGCATAGAATTCTGTAGATCGGTCGGCACATAGCGATAGGTGAGGATATTGAGTTCTGGTTCGGTGACCAGCTCAAAATCGGGACTTTTTTGAATCATTTCAGCAAAAGCCTTCGCCTTGGCGATCCCCATGTCGATCAGCATCTCGTAGCCGCGTCGGCCGATGATGTGCAGACCCGCATGCACCAGCATGGCCATACCCGGCCGCGATCCTTCGAGCGTCGTGCGACCGAGGTCCCGCGAACCTTTTCGAATGATGTATTCAGCGTGATGCGCGACGAGTGAGAGGTGACGATGGTCCTTGAACAGGACCATACCTGCTCCCATCGGCACATAGAGCTGCTTATGCGCATCGAAAGTCACGGAATCAGCGCGTTCGATTCCGTTGAGCAAGGGAGCGTGCCGGCGCGAGAAGAGGGTAGGGCCTCCCCAGGCTGCATCGACATGAAAATGAATTCCAAATTGTGCGGCGACGTTGGCCATCTCATGGAGGGGATCCACGCTGCCGGTTTCCGTCGTTCCCGCGATGCCGACGATAGCGGCCACGGAGATTTGATCGCGGCGGAGCTGCTCAATTTTCTTGACCAGTTCTGGAATCAAAATCTTGTTCTTGTCGTCGGTAGGAATCGAAATGAGATTTTTCTTGCCGATTCCCAGGATGTTGGCCGTTTTCTTTAGTGAATAGTGGCCACGTTTAGATACCAGAATACAGACACCTTTGGATTGGTGGTGCTGCAAAGCTGCGAATAGACCTTCTTCGGCGACTCCATCGAAGCCGGCAGATGGCGGAAAAAGCCGATTGAGGGCGACCCAGAGAGCTGTGATATTGGCGATGGTGCCATCCGAACAGAAGGCGCCGAGAGCGCTCGCCGCGTTTTGGATGTGCTCGAGATAGAAACCATTGCTGCGTTGATAGATGAGGCGGTGCAACATGCCGAGAACCTGGCGTTCGAGCGGCGTAAAAGCCTTGGACGTCTCGATCTTCACCTGATTCTGATTGAGCGCTATCATCATCTTGGAAAGCGGCAGCATAAAATAGGGCAGCGCCGAGGTCATGTGCCCGACAAAACGAGGCGAGGCGACGTGGACTGATTCAGCCACCACGTTTTTCAAGAGATATTCAGCTTGATCGGAAACGAAAGTGGGGTCTTCTGGGATCAAGGAGTCGCGAAATTTTCGCTCGAGTTCAGTCGGTGAAATGCCGGAAGAAACGATGTGTTCTTTGAGAAAGCCCACCAGATTTTGAGAAATTTGCTTCTCAATGCGACCGAGCGTACTGTTCTCACTTTCGGGAACAGTAAAGATACGGAGGAGATTCTCCGGGCTCGCCTCAGGTTTGGTGCCTTTTTCCAATTTTCGCTTCACTGGACTCTCGTGGCGTTAAAATGACTCAATTAATCGATCCAAAGAGATAGCAGCTTCAGTGACGGCTGACAATCATTTGGAAGGAAACTACAGAAGCTGTTCGCAGGCTTCTGCTCGCGTCAGTGAAGAGGCGTCGTTGCGCGGCCACCGTTCTCTCTTAATTCGGCCAAAAGATCCTCCAATTCTTCTTCCACACGCTTGAAACCTATGTGGATTTGCAGACTATGAGCTTGAAAGTGGCGCTCGAGCACTTCGCCGGTGGCGACCACGTAGGCTGTATCAAAGCCACCTGAGCTCAATTGGAGTTGCAGAGTGCCGCCGATAGGGAAAAGGTCGGTGAGATCCGCCGCAGAAAAAACGAAGTCGTGCTCGAGATAATCGAGCTCGGCGATCAGTTCGCGGTGCGAGATCTTCCGGCCGCGGGCACGCAGTAAGAGGCGGAAAGGATTTGCTTTGAGCACGAAGTAGACCTGTCCCTCGAAATGAAGCCAAGCGGATGAATCTTGGACGTTCTGATTGGGTTGGACTGGGTCTGCCATATAAGCCTTTCAATTTCCCGATCGGGCCTGGGGAGACATGAACTATAGACTAGACGACGTCCTGCTGAGAATCGATTTGTTCATCATCATTCTCCTCGTCGCTATCGGCGTGGTGACTGTGCGGGCCGCCCTCATCCCGCTTGCGGCGTCCCCGGAGCCCATCTTTATCGGTGCGGAGGATGCGACAGATGACATTAGCTACGTCTCTTCGGCCGAGAAATCCGTAGTGCGTGACATGGTGCATCGGAATGCTGGTCACGTCCCCCGCATGAACAAAGATGCCACTATCGCCTTTAGCGATCGTGTCGCGATTGGAGTAGAGATTGTAAATCTTCAGACCAGGCACAGGTCGACTCTTATGCAGATCGCGGAGAAAGGACGAGCCCGGCCTCATCTGCCATACATCTTTCCAAAAGAAGCTGATGGGCGTCACCAGCACGAGCCATACCAACCAAGAACCGCGGAAGGGAGTCCCGAGAGTCACAATCTTTTCACAGTATTCCGATCCTCCGAGGCGCAAGAGCCACCAGAGGGCGACCAGGCCCCCTTTGGAGTGGGCAACGACGTGAACTTTTTTAAAGCCGTATCGCCTCATCTGTCTTTGGATCTTCCGATCGATAAATTCAGCCGTGTCCTTGATACCACGAGTGAAAAAGACGCCGAGCGAACCGCCGAGATTGAAGCTCATCACTTCGAACCCGCGCTTGGTCAAGACAGCTTCCATGGAACGCAGGGTCTTGCGCGTGGAGCCGAAACCATACAGCAGAACGATAGGAATCTTGTCGGCCGAATACTGATTGGTTTTGACGATTTCGTTATTGACGCGCGCTTCATACAGCAACTCGTAGTAAACCCGCTTCATGCTCGTCCAGAGACTACTGCCGCGCTTGCGATGAAAGTACTCATATACCAGGAGCGGCAGAATCGTCACAGAACCGAAGATCGCCAGGTTTTTGATGCCGCGAACCACAATCTCTGGACTGAGAGGGCCACCGAGACTCGAGAAAAAGAAGACTTCCGGCAGGCATCCGAGAAAGGTGAAGAGAAGCACGCGTCGCGCGTGAAAGTCGGCGATGCCGTAGATGAGTGACACGAGATCAAAAGGGAAAAACGGAATCCAGCGCGTAAAGAAGATGATCTTGTAATCCTGGGTTCGGATCAAGCGCCAGGTGGAAGGGAGATTGGCCGATAGCCAAGGTCTAACGATTTTTTTGCCTATGATATGGCCGGGATAATAGACAGCCAGAGCGGAAAGGGCAGCGCCCAAAGCGGTGAGCAGGGTGCCCGCCCACACTCCAAAGCTACTGCCGCCGATGTAAGCTGTCTGCATGAGAGGCGAGAAAAAGAAGGGACGGACGATCGAGAGGACGAGAAAGCCCAGCTCGTTCCAAATATTGTCTTCACTGAAGCACGCGGCTGCCGTGTCGTCGCAGACGAGCTTCCAGACCATAAACCCAAATGTCCACAGACACATGAGCAGAAACAGCTCGATGGCGAGAGCAATTTTGAATTGCCTGGACAAAGTTGCGAATTCCTCAAGAAGTGAGAGCCGTCTCCCGAGAAGAACGAGAGCGCAGGACGCTTGCAAATCAATCCAGCTTCGACGATATCTAGGAAGAGGGGGGGCGTGGACGGTCCTACTCTTTATTCTAGTCGACGGTGGGGTAATACTAAAGCTATGCAGAGCGGCAATTTATTCCTGATATTAAGCCTTTTAGCCTGGAGCACACTCGTTCAGGCGGTGACCTTGCCGCGGCGCGACCAAGTGCTCGATGTGGCTCGCCATATGCTGGAGAATTGGAATATTTCCTATGTGATGGGGGGTAGTCGCATCGGTGACGTCAGCCAATGCGAACAGTGCAATAGTTGCCTTCATGTGAAGCAGCCCGACAAATCTCAGAGGCTTAATGCCTGTCCCAGCTGCAATCAGTGCAGTCTCGACTGCAGCCATTTCACATTTGAAGTGTTTAAACAGGCAGGTTTGTCGGCGCGATACCTAACGACGTCGATGATGAACGAACTCGATGGTCCCGAGCTTATGAAGCAATATCAGTTAGTTGATATCGGTCGACGGGTCGAGCGCGCGATTCCAGGCGATCTGCTCGTCTACGAAGGGCACGTCGTCATGTTGGAAAGAAAAAACCGGGACCAGACCGGCGACGTCATTCACGTCACATCAGGACGTGATCTCAAGGGACCCGGCCTGGCGATCCAACGAGAGCGAAGAGCAAATCTGGCCCAGTTCAGAGGGCCTTTGCTGCGCATCCTTCGCCATCTCGATTTGGTCCAGGAGCTGCGTCAAGTCTATTTGGATAAGACGCAGGGTCCGGTGATCAAGTGATTTTCAGACGGACCTGAAGAGGCGATTGAACGGTTGCCTGCTTCACGGACTTCTCGTATAAGTACAAGGTTCTTTTTTGGCTCGGGTTCACGGCACTGGAAAGCAGATCACTTGAAGGAATCCCTATGTATTTGACGACGGATTTTAAAAAAGGCCTCAAAATCGAGTATAATGGTAAGCCTTTCGTTATAGTCGAATTTCAGCACGTGAACCCCGGTAAGGGCTCGGCCTTCGTCCGCACGCGACTGAAGAATTTGGAAACCGCTCAGGTTTTGGAAGTTACCTTCAAATCCGGCGAAAAGGTCAACGTTCCCGATCTCGAATACAAAGAGATGCAATACCTCTACAACGACGGTACGAACT
>CANJJY010000254.1 GCA_947474445.1 Oligoflexaceae bacterium | reverse complement strand
GAATTTCTTTGAGGTGTCAATCTTGAATTCAAAACGAGTAAAATCATCATTAAAATTAAAAGATTTTGCGGCAAGCGGAATTATTAGCCCATTTTCGCCAATCTGAACTAAAGATTCAAAGACATGTGATAAAATAGCCTCATCAATGAGAGCCCGTTGGGATGCAGGATAAAGAGGTACATCCCATTCATGAGGAAGCGCTATTGAAAGGGTTCTATGAGACATAGGCAAGAGATGTCCTTCGTTGTAGTGCTTCTTTTTTATGACCAGCACGAGGCATGTGCTAAGTGCTAGCATAAGTGCCCATGAGATTTTTGCTTTACTCAATTGTTTGAATGTCTCTATTTTGAAAGTTTAATTTCATATTTTTTTCGATTTCTTTGTTTTGAATTTGAAACTTAATGCTTTTAGCTATCGTCTCTAACTCAATTTTACGCTCTTCGTCGAGATCGGCATATTCCATTTTCTCTTCGACTATTGCTTTCAAAGCCTGCAACTGTTGGCTCGAGAATGAAGACACTGCCGGATTAATTCCACTCGTCGTTCCTCCTGCGAATGCTCTTCCAGCAGCAGACAGTGTCGTAGCAATAATCGCCGCTCGCGCACTAAATGAAATCGATGCGTTAGGAGCCAAGGCTAAAATTTTTCTGATCACTTGTTTCATACACTTTACCTCAATTGAATTTATTTCCAACAACCCGGATCACGAGCTGTAAAACTACCATACTCTGCAAATGCCGCATTCCTATCCCCACCGCAGTCTTCGAAGAGTTCGCAAGCACCACAAACATCGATTTTCCTGCCACGTATCTCATTCAAAACGGAATTTTTGATGTAGAGATCTTCAAGATTGTTCTGAAGAATATTGCCAAGAATCAAACTCGATCTACTGCTTGCTTTCAAGTTTCCTTTGTAATCAACAATGATTGAATCAAATCCAAACAATCCATTTTGACCGAAACTTGTGTCAAGAAGTGCGAATAGGGGTTGATTTGTGTTTGTTGGAACTCCCGATCGGTAAGATTCGACAAGGATGTCTGTCAATGCTTCTTTTAATGCTATGCCAGCCAGAGGAAGATCAGTTTTGCTATCCACTAGAATTCTGCCATGACCCTCGGCAATCAGGCGCGTGAAATTTTGAGAGTTAACTCCAAGAGTTTTCGCTAAAGAAAAATAATCTGCTATCCTTGGTGCTGATCTCTGCGACAAAATACTAAGAATTGACACCGGATGGCCATTGGCCAATATTTGACTTATACCAGCAACGGACCTTTGGAAGCTGCCTTTTCCTCTAACTTGGTCATGACTTACTTCGTCAGGTCCGTCTAGAGATACTTGAAAACTTGTTCTGTTCGATGACCTCGACTGAAAAATCGAATTTTTATACATCGTACCATTTGTTAGGATAAGAATTTCCAAATCGGGCCACCGTCGATCAATCTCGGAGATAAGGGGTTTTAATAGAGGGCTTAAGAGTGGTTCGCCACCACAAAAGGTTATGGAAGGCGTACATTTATATTTTCTTAGAAAGATTTCTATCTTATCAAGAATTGACTTCCAGTCATTGAGACTCAATGCGCCTTTGTTGGAGTGATTTGGATGATAGCAGTGGCTGCAAGATAAGTTACACGCGTTGGTAATATCAAGTTGAACAGTCATTAATCGCGGAAGGCTCACGGACGCAACAATTGCTGACTCGCCTCTGGTTCTTAGTTTGGAATAAATTTTTTGTAGCATCCGATTAAAATCCATGATTTTAGAGTGCAAGTTTTATTTATAAGTCGAAAGAGCACCTTTCCAAACAAGCGTCAATTTTTCGATTAGAGCCTGAAAGCCATGTAACAAGCAGCTTTCATGCCAGCCTCAAATATAGATGTCAAGGTGACTTGAGCGCGTAAAAATAGTCGAGATAGATAAAGCGTTCTCTACACTTTTACTTAAAAAAGTCCATTTTCTATATTCATTGTGACACTCAGCCAAAAGTATCTTCTTTCGTTTTGGGAGACACCTCCCAAAAAAGAAGAAGTGCGATCGTCAAGGTAGATAGTGACGGCCTCTGAACAGACACTCGGCAACTCGGATTAGAAAAGTCCAAGTTTTCTGCGCCTAGCATCCAATGTTGATCGAGATATTTTGAGAGCCTTTGAGACTCCAGCGATCGTGCCATGCTTCGTTAAAGCATCAGATATCAAAATCTTTTCATATTGGGATATGAGCTCGCTATAGCTCTGGCCATCGGTAATTGCTGGAAAATTTTCCTGTACTGAGCCCATACGCTGCTCTTTTTGAGGGGGTTCGGTCGCAACGGCGAGCAAGAGTCCGAGGTCGCCTCTGGCGATTTCTATCTCACGGCCAGCGATGCGGAGCCTAACCCACTGGGGAGCCTGAGAATTTAGGCCTTGGATCTCAGCCTCCAGATTCATCGTATCGATTTTGGGTACAAAATCTTGATCGCGAGCGGGACCGGGGGTCAGTAAGTCTTGGCCTACCAAGGGCTGTGAAGTTGCGATGACAGGAGGAGCGAGAGGCTTAACATTGCGCTTTCTATAAGCTCTTTTTGGCTTTTCATTCTGATAATCCAGCCATATTTTGATCGACTGCGGCTGAAGGCCCGTTGCTTTGGCCAAAGTCTTGATGTCAGCTCCGGCCTCATGCAGGTACTTAGCTCTCGCTTTGATGGTTGCGGGAAGGCGAGCCCGGCGCTCAGGATTTTGCTTTTTGAAATCCTTATACTCAGCGCCTAGTTGCTCGATCAGTGCAGGTAGATTCTTATTCTCGCTCGGAACTGATTTAACGATGCGTCTCATGGGGATAACTCTCGTTTAGGCAGAATTTTGCAATTCATGACCTTCAGAGATCTCTCTTACCATGCATGTGTCAATCAGTCTTAATTAGTCTTGCTCTCTTCCATTCTCCAGAAGGGACCCTCATGGATCATCTCTTCGCTGAGTTCAGCTGCTCAAGAGCTGCCCATTCAGGATCCCTGACTAATAACCAGAAAAAAGCTCTCCCGCTTAGGGCCGGACGCGGCATGAACGACCATCTTCAAAGCCCCAACCGTCTTTGACGCCTTGGGCATCGGCATCCGTACTCGCATCGCGACACCAGGGAATCTCTCCCTCAGCGGGCGGCGTTGCGGGAGATTCACCTTTCAGCCGAGCGATCTGATCCCGAATCGCTGCCATGTCCTTATCTTTGATGGAAAAGGTGAAGAGATCGTCATCGTAAGCACTGCCGTTCTTATTGGTGGGAACGACCTGCCAAATCATGGTTCCCGCGTACTTCGCATCAAATGCAGCCTTGTACATTTCGCCTATCCATTTCGGACGCTCGGCCGCATAACCTGTCGACCGCACCTTGTTCATATAGGAGCTCGTATCGCTGGTGAGTTCGCCGAAACCGGTTTCTTCCAGCACGATCGGCTTACCGTAGCGATGCGCGATGCGCGCACGATCGGCGATCACTTGAGGCACGTACCAGCTGTGAAAATCGCTGCGGGGAATGTCGCTGTTGTCCGGATAAAGGTGAACGGTTGCAAAGCTAATGAGCGGCAACTGGAGATTGCGCTCGAAATCAACGCCTTTCATCCCATTGTGAATCCAAGAGTGCTTGGAGGTATCGCCGCTGGTTCGATAGCCTTCCTCGCCGGTCGAAATCATGTGATTGGCATCCACAGAACGGACGTGCTCGCTCATTTCTTTGAGCCATTTGTGAACGATCGTTCCGGGCTTGCCGTCAGCGAACGATTTGCAGCTTTCATCGACCGAGCCCTTGGTCTCGTAGTTGTCCTCGGTATGAGGCTCATTGGCTAACTCGATGGCCAAGATGGTTGGATCATCTTTGTAGGCCACGCCCGAGACGGTGTTGCGGCGCTTCAAGAGATTGGCTACATAATCCTTGAAAGCGGTCCGGACCTTATCATTGCAGTAGAAACCTTGCTTCGATTCCTTCTTGTTCCCGTAAACGTGATTCCACCATTCCATCCCGCAGTATTCGTGTTCGAAGTTGACCAGAGGATAGATGACCTTGATTCCCTTTTTGGCCGCTTGAGCGAGAACGCGATCGACCTGGACCAAGGCTTCTTCCTGCACTTTGCCCGAGCGGTCGAGGATAGGCACCCTTGTGATGCCTCCGCGGGTCACGCCCTCAGCTTCCCATTCTTTGGGCGTATCGCAGGAAAAACCCCAAAAGCGCAGCACCTGGATGCCAGCATCCGCGTATTTTTGCATGATGTCGCCGATCTCTTCATCCGTGTACTGCCGATCGGTGAGAGCCAGTCGATAGAAATTGGTGCCTTGAAAGCGAAAGGGTTTACCATCGAGCTCGAACTCGATGCCATTGGCTTTTACAAAAGAAGCACTCTTGCCCGCATCCTGACTCTTGACCTCAGCATCCGCCGATTTATGTGAAGACGTCCGGCAGGACATAAGGGGGATAAACGTCAGGCAGACCAAGGCCAGACCCAATAATCCGGGAAGTCTCATGAAGCAAAACTCCTGTGCGTTCGTGAAGATGTAGACCCATGCTAGTCACAATCAAGGTCTGTTGCAATCGGGAATGCTGTTGATCCAGGCGCGGATCAAGGTCACCCCTTCTTCATCGACCCTATGGCTAGCAAGAGGTGGCATGCGACTGTAATCGCTGCGCATCATTCTCTGCAAAAGGACCGAAGCCTCGGGATTCTTGGGTTTGATGAGGCGCGCATCGGCAAGACCTAAATCGTCGATGAGGGGCACCACATCACAGACTTTAAGCGCTTCAAAGCTGGCGCTTAAACGCAGGTCCATATCGCCAATCGCTTGTCCCCCTGGTCGATGGCAGACGGCGCAGTTCACGTGGAGGTAAGCGCGGGCCTTCTCCTCATCGCTCGCATCACTTCCCGTCTTGATTCGCGGCAGCTTCGCGAGGTCGATAGGAAGATTGGCGGGAATAACGCCCATTTTTTGAAAATACGCGATTTGGTTCATGCCGCCCACTTGCGGAAGCTCGGTGTTTATTTGGATAGGATCCCAACCCAGAGGTGGTCCCGCGGCCTCGCTGTGACAGCGAGCGCAACCCTTGGTCGTCGGAAAATCCCAGGCGAGAGCCCCGACTTCTATGGTTTTCCCTTCGGGAGCGACCAGCATCGCGTCCGTCTCAGCTTCGTTCCATTCGTAGGTGTAGCCGACCCAACCTTCTTGTGCGTGGTGCAGAAAGAGCCGCGTTTCGATCCGCTTTCCTTGCCAGCTAAACTCTTTGATGAGAACAGAGCCGACCGGAAACTGAGCCTGTCCTTTGGCATCCCAGGTCACCTGCATTCCATTAGGAAGGGCGAACCAGCGCCGTTTATCGGCGCCATCTGACCAAAAGCTCAAACGAACAAAATAGGGCAAGAGCCCCGTCACAGGCTGACGGGTATCTTTGGCTTCGAAACAACCGGTTTTAGACAAAGCGCTCGGAGCCTCGGCAACTGTTGCCCAGGCCAGACAGGTGCTATTGTCGGGCCGCACAATTTCTTTCGCTTCGACAGCAGCCGATTCAGTGTGCGCATCGGCGAGAGTCGCCTCTTCGGTTCGCTTGGACTTGGCATTTTTAAAAATATGACAAGCGCTGACCGAAAAGATCAGGATCAGAAGCTCGAGTCGCTTCATGCTCTTCTCCTCATGACGCAATAAAAGGGCTTCATCATATCGTACCAAATTTTACCGGTGCGATGCGCGCAGGGCCTTGAGAGGAATCCCAAGCGCAGGATTTTTTTGACATTGATTATCGATCTTGTTCTGTTAGGTTAACGGGAGTTCAAGCAATGGCCCTGGACCCAACGCACACTTTCTCAGTGGAGGAGAATCATCGTGAAACTCATGCAGATCGGAATGCTCCTATTCGGTATGGAATCAACTCTTCATGCCAGCCCCGCACCGGCTTTTCTGCAGCAGATGGCTGGTTGTTTTTCCGTAACTTATAATTTTGTCGAAAACGGTGATAACGACGAGTTCTTTGAACCAGTTCTGGAAAAAGCGACTCTCGAGGAGAGCGATGATGTCATACACATTCGCCGGACATTGATCGTCGGCGATCAGGTCCAACCCCATTGGCGCGAAGAATGGCGTTTGCTCGATGCAGCTGCCAATACTTGGGAACAAACCGTATATGGTCCCTTTGAAGATCTGCGCTATCGCTGCAGCGGACTTCTTATCGAAGATTCCTGGCGTTGCGAAGCTTTAGCCGCACCCAAACCGCGCCGCGATCAAGATAAGCCCTACGCTAAACTCGACAGGGAAAACACCCTCAAGGTCAACGCTAAGCGCTGGATTCATATGCAGAAAAATGTGAAAAAGATGGTCGACCAGAGTGTCTATGGGATCGAACTCGGCTGGAATCGCTACGATCGCCAGGACGATGCGGCCTGCACGCCTTCGCAGAGACCTCGCTGAGATCATTCTTTACAAAAAAAAGAGACCGCTCGGGTCTCTTTTCTGCTCGCTCGTGAGTCTTTACTTCTTCTTTCTGCGTCCGCCGCGACGCCCCTTCTTAGCGGTGCCCGAGCCTTTTGCATGGCAAGCATCGCAGATATTAAAGGTCAGATGGGCCGGAAGTTTTGCGTTGCAACTCTGACAGCGTCTTTCAGCTAATCCGCGCAATGAACGTTCGACGAAAGCATTGACCCGCTCGCGGCGATCCTCGCAGTCTTCAATCCGCGTGAAGATTTGCGGATAGCGATAAGCGAGCCAAGCAT
>CANJJY010000253.1 GCA_947474445.1 Oligoflexaceae bacterium | reverse complement strand
GTGCCAGCCGCCGTATGGAACGATATTTTGGGTCTCGTTGGAATGGCGACGATATGCGACGTAGTTCCCTTGAATGGCGTCAATCATCGCTTGGCCAATATGGGGGTGAGAGCCCTCTTGAAAAGTCAAAAGCCCATTCTGAAGCGATTGCGTGAAGCCTGTGCTCTTGAAGAAGGACTCGATGAAAAGGATGTCGGATTCCGCATAGGGCCGCGTATCAACGCTGTGGGACGTTTGAGGCACGCACGGGAAGTGATCAAAGCTTTTATCCATGATGACCCAGAGCCTTTAGTTCACTTCATGGGCGTTTGTAATGAGGAACGCAAACAAATTCAGACGAGGATCGTGAAAGATGCGCAGCGCATCGCTCTCTCTTACCAAGATGATCCAATTTTATTTTTAGGCTCTGAGACTTGGCATACTGGTGTAGTCGGTATTGCCGCGAGCAAGATATCGGAACAGTTTTGGCGACCGACCTGGCTCTTTGAACGACAGGAAAAAATGTGCAAGGGATCGGCTCGTTCGATTCCTGGCTTCGATGTCACGGAAGCCATGGTAGCGGCCGGCGCGCTTTTCGAGAAATTCGGCGGTCACCGTGCGGCTGGCGGATTTACCTTTCGGCTCGAGCGAGAATCTGAAATACGGCAAGCTCTGATCAATTACGGGCATCAGGTCATGAGGCAACAGCCGGAGTTATGGCAAAGTCGGGTTTCCTACGATATGCCTTTACCTTCGCGTCTTTTGACTTTAGAACTCGCGCTGAATCTCGAGCAACTCAAACCATTCGGGATGGGTTTTGAAGAGCCGCTCTTCTGTGTGGAGGCTGATATCCAAAGCGTACGCTTTCTCCGCGACAAAAACACAGGAGAAGCCAAACACACGCAGGTCGAGATTATGACGGAACTAGGCCGACCTCAAAAAATCAACTTCTTTAACGAAGTGTGGGACGACCTTGAAAAGCGCAAGAACGCTAGATTTCTGGTCTATGCGAGTAAGAACCGGTTTCGAGGACAAATCTCTCTTTCGCTCATGGGAAAAGACTGGGACGGGAGATAGGACGGTCTCCTTCATTTTCAGCCTTTCAGGCTGAGCTCTTTTCGCATAAAATCTAACTGACGCGCTTCCAAGCTATATGAACGAGGTCGAAATGCGGCAGTGGGCTTCGCTGTTCCTGGGATTTTGGGCACTGAGTGCGGTCAGTACTCCGGCCCAGGCTTTTACCTACGAAGTCCTCTTCGATGAAACCTTAGGTCGCGATGCCGTGACTTTAGGTCGAAACCGAGCTTTTGCTGCTTCTTTCAAATCGGTATTGCTTGACGGTCAAGTCAAGACCAGCGGTACGGATGCGACGACCTACGATCGACTTCTTGTTAATGCGCTGCGCTTGACGCAGCAACTCCCTGTCACTCCGAACGCGAGCTTTCGGCTGAGTGTGCCTGTTGTCGGTACTTTCGAGAAGCAAGAAGGTCAGCAGGTCCCTCGTATTATTTCTGAGGCCAGGTGGGTTGAAGCCAAACCGAGACTTGAGCTCATCTTTGCGACTCAGAACAGTCTCGATATCATTTTGGGATTAAATCTCCATGTGATTTCAAAGTACACCCTGGCCACAGAATCGGCTAATTTCACGGCTAAGGATCATTATTCAACCTTGACCATGAATTACGGTCATCTGGCGATCGTTAAACATGGATCTGGTTTTGATGGCGGTTTCTCCTTCCAATTAAGCAGTGAAAAATCCCGAACTCTAACCAAAACCACCTCGCTAGAAGAAGATGCTCTGGTCGTCGAAGACAGGGTTTATAGCCCGACAACCATCTCAATTTTCGCCAACGTCAAGCAGAGCTATGGAGACTTGTACGGCGAATTCTCAGCGATCGAGGCGAGCGGGGGAGGAAATGTTACAGAAAACAATATAAGCGTTAGGGAAGATTATTTTCGCATGCAGTTTACGGGATTATTTCCCTTGATGGGCAAAGACCTCCAGCTGGAATCTTCGCTCATTTATAAGAGCCTAGCATACGCTGATAATCGAAATGTTACGCTCGATACGATTCCTATGATGGCTCTCCACGCCAAACTTAAATTCAATTTAAGGGTCCCTGTATTCGTCGGATTGATCGGAGTGAGGGGTACCGATGGGCAAAGTCTACAAGAATTCAATGCTGATTACCGCATTGTCGGTGTCGGTGCTGTCGCCGGGACGGCAATAGAATTCTAATTAATATCAAATGTTTACGCATATTTTGCATATCTGCGCAAAACTTAACAAAATTAAAAAACAGATTCGATTGAAGCTTGGCGGCCTCTGTCCGAGAGATAAAGGATGGAGGTGTTGCCCATGGACCAAGGCAGAAGACCTAACTCAAGCGAAATCTTACCTCAGATCAGGATTGCCCTCGTGCTCTTGATCTGTGCTAGCCTTTTCTCTTCCTGCTACGTTTTTCGAAAAAAGGGAACTTCCAATGGCGAAAAGAAAGGATCTTCGGCTGCTGTTCTTGGACAGTCATTAGGAGCTCGCGCTGGAGGATTGAATGCAGCTGCTCTGCAAAATGTCTACAGTGTGACGACGGCCCACCCTCCAGCGGGAGTCAGGCCCGATCCCGATCTATTGGTCCGTCAGTTGCTTCTCCAATACAGAGAACAAGGCTCCGTAGTCGCGCGGGAAATTGGGAGAGTTGAATCCTTTCGCATGCTCCTCGGTGGTGCTAACGAAAACTTCACGATAGTCCCGCAAGAGACCTACGATGCGACCTCTCTCTTAGCCGAACTCAAAGTCGCCGAAGAAGTTTGTCGCTCGCTGGTTGCGCCCGATGCGACGCAGCATCCTGGTTGGAATTCCATACTTCCCGCCGCGGCCAGCGATATCGACACCAATGTGCGCTTTCTGGCCCAGCGGCTTCTCGGCGTTCCTTCAACGTCCATCGAAGAAGCTAACATTGCGAGCCTTAAAAACATATTCGTAAGCGGTCAGAGTGGGGGGGCCAGCAACGAGGATTATATCCCTGTCTGTGCGACTCTCATGATCGATGCGGAGGCACTGCTCCTATGAAAAAATTTCCGCTAGTCATCTCTATAGCTCTGTTTTTTTTGAGTGGCTTTGTGCAAGCCGGCGAGGATCGTGCCTCAGCTTTGCGGCGAGCAAAGTACCTTCTCAATGGCCAAATGCCAACTGATGCCGATTATGGATCGCAGGCCGTCGATGACGAAAGCTATAAAGCAGCTGTACGCACTTTCCTGAGCAACGATAACTTCTATAATTCAGTTCTTCGCTACCACGAACGCATATTTGGAGTGGGACTGCCTGAAAACTACTTGGAAGAGCTCCTGCGTGAGGACATCGATGGCAAACAGGAAAAATTTGCCAGTATTACGTGCGGCCGCTTCCAGGGGTCGACCAATCGTTTCCGGTGTCTCTGGACGAGCAATGTCGAGGACAGGGAAGGATCGGGATGTCCGGTATCATGGGAGCAACCAGTCTCCGTCTTTTGGTATCCCGGCATTGCCGCTTGGGCTTGCCCTTCTCTCATCAAGGCTTGCGGTCAAGATCTTAGTCGATGTTTCATCCAGAGCATGAACGAAGACGAAGCGAAAAATGCTGAGTTGGGCACGACAGAAAACTTTGACTCTCGCTTTGCCGTGATTCGTTCCCTCGGTCGCCAGGCCGCTGGTTTAGCGACGGCTTTAGTGGTCGAAAATTATCCCTATAGCAAGATTTTGGAGCCAGGCCTCACGGCCGTCGATGGAGCGATTGCCCACTTTTACTCGCAGAAGCACCATTTCCGTATCGATGAACTCAACCTCAATCCCGAGGTTACCAGTATCGTCGCTGACACGGCGTTTACAGACACGCGCTTTCGCCTGTTGAAGACAGATTACGACTACGCTTCAGGTGGCGTTATCAGCACCTTTGGTTGGCTCAGGCGCTACGACAAGCAAAGAACTCGGGCCAATGAGCTCTACAAGCGTCTTTTGTGCCGGGAATTCACCGCTGACCTGCCCCGCGTGTTTCCCCAAGATCCGGGTAATCTTCGGGAAGCACCTGGTTGTTCGAACTGCCACTCGGTGCTCGATCCCTTGTCGGATTTTTTTGTGGCCTGGGGTGAAGGGGCCTCCCTTTACAGTGGGGGAAAATCTGGCATTTCCACCTATTTCAACGGTAAAACGGGAAGCTCAGTCGCCGAGCTTGCCAATATCATTCGCGGGGATCAGGCCTTTGCAACCTGTACTGTTCAAAACGTTTGGTATTGGTTGATGGGACGGAAATTCTATACGGATGAGGAAAGCCTGAGGACGGCTCTGACGGATTATTTTCTCACGACGAATTATAGCTTCCGCGAACTTGTTTTTGCGGTAGCAACCCATAGTTCATTTACCGAGGGCGGAAGGAGCGATGGCCTTGTCGGTGACCCTCTGCAGGCTCCACCTCTCGGCACGGTGCCCTCAGAAGCGCCCTTGACTTGCGATCGCAGCTTCACCTTTGCCGCCGATGTCGCGCCCAGCCTCAGTCTTTGCACCAGCTGCCATAGTCCAGGCAGCACGGGACGTCAGGACTTGACGACCGAAGCACAATGGAAAATATGGGGTGATACAGCCGTTAAAATGATGGCTTCAGGTCAAATGCCGCCTGGACCCGCCCGTTCAGAGGTTCAAACCTTTAAAGATGCCGTACGGTGTTGGATGGAGCAAAACCCATGAAGATCAATCCACGATGGCTTAAAAGCAATCTATTCTATGGCAGCGGACACGGGCACGTCTGTCATCCGCAGCAGGTGTCCGAATTGAGCCGCCGCGAGCTTCTCACGACAGGCGCTTCGCTCACTGCATATGCTTTAGCCTCTCAGGTCTTGAACATACCTCAGGCGATCGCGCAGTCGGGTACTTACACCCCTCAGCGTCGTTTGGTTTGGATCAATATGAGCGGTGGCTGGGATATTCTTGAAGTGACAGATCCCAAGGTCAGTTCTACGGCCGGCATCGATATGATGTATGACTGGGGCTTGGCTCAAACGCTCAATGGCAGCTCCGGATCAGACCGCATCGGCAGATGGTTTACCAGGCTTGCTGCCCAAGGATCTGATGTCGTCGTGGTGCGCGGCTTGGGAATGGGGACGACTTCGCATATGGCCGGATCGGTTTATATGGATACGGGAATCCTCAGTAATTCAGGTAATGTGAATTCTGCATCGATTCCAGCGATAGTTGCCTCGGAAAGCCAGGCCACGATACCAATAATTCAACTGAACGGTGGCTCAGAACCGAAGATTGATAGGGGGCTTCTCAGTCCCGTATCTGCTGTGAGGGCACAGAATCTCGATCTTTATCGTTCCATGTATCCGCAAACTGATCAGGAGCTCGCCCAAAAGCTCATGATCCTCGATCATTTGAAAGACTCCATTACGCGCGTTCAAACCAGATCGGGATCCTATGATCGCCTGACAGCAGTCGCTAGCGCGGAACAGAAGATTCGGGTCCAGTTCCAAGACGATGTTGGAGCCAAGCTTGCGCTGACCGATGAAGATCGGGCAGCTTTCAAAGTCAACGCCCCAAAGACGATGAATAACAACGGACAGATGGACGCTTTCGCTTTATCGCTCAAGCTCTTGAAGAATAACTTAGTTACCTGTCTGAATTTGGGAGTGGGAGGTTTCGATACCCATGCAAATCAGGAGCGCTCCTTACAGCCGACTCTCGAGAGTTTTGACTTCCTTTTATCCACCTTTGTGAGTGAATTGCGAGCAGCAAACCAGCTCGACAATACCCTGATCGTCCTATATTCTGATTTTGGAAGAACTCCAAAAGTCAATAACAGCAATGGCCGTGACCACTGGCCGGTCGGTGGGTCCATCATGATAGGCGGAGGCATTGCGGGATCGCGATTCGTCGGCAAAACAGATGATAACCTACGCACGGTTAAGATCAACGCAACGACAGGTCTGGAAGATCCAACAGGAATCGACTTCAATCCAACTCATCTCGGAGGAAGTATCTTGTCTTTGACTCTCGGACCCGATTACCTCAAATACAGAACCTATCTCGAAGCGATCCCGGCTTTGACTCGTTTGAAGGGTGCCTAAGGAAAAGGCTAGGTTTCAAGGAAGGAACGATGACGTGCGGTATTTTTTAGTCAACTCCGCTTGGGCCCTGGTCGGCGTGATAGCGATCGCCCAAATAGCTTATTGTGAAACACTTGAAGAGCGAAGCTGGACCGTCATTTCGCAGCAGTTTTTGAATCCATTTCAGCCAAATCCGGCTGGTCTTTCAACTAAAGAAGCAGTTGCAAATGTGTTTCAGTTTACCCAAAACGAAGAGTCCAAGTACATCTTCAATCCTGACAATAATCCGGGAAACGCCAGTCATAAGACAGCTGTTAAAGATTTGGCGGCCGGCGGTCAATATCCTCTAGGCGGCGCCGCGATCGGCTATCATTATGACAAGAATACGCGTTCGATTGCTGGAAAGATCGATTCTCGTGCCAACCGTACATTTAAAGAAGAGTTTTTGACCCGTGAACACAAGCTGCGGTTTGTCGTCGATCTTACCGATGATCTACGAGCTGGATTTGGCTTTCGCTATCAAACTCTAGAGGCTGACCTGCTCGGCGCGTACAACCTCAGTGATCAAGATCACACGAGATACAAAGCAAACCGCTCTGGATATTCTCTAGGCTTCTTCTATCAGCTTCGCGGAATGGGCATAGGACTCTATTCAGCGCCCCCTTTGCGAGGCAAAGCCGTCGTCGTCAGTGAGC
>CANJJY010000252.1 GCA_947474445.1 Oligoflexaceae bacterium | reverse complement strand
AGATCAAGGCTTTGATCTTTTGCGCCCGTATCTGGTCCATCGCGGCGGCCATGTTCTTGTAAGAGGCATCGGGATTAATGCCTCTCAGAGCGTCGTTGGCACCGAGAGCGTAGATGATAAGATCAGGTTGATGCCGCTTTAATTGGAAGCGGAGAGCTGTGATCCCGTAAGCTGTCGTCGCTCCGCTTGAACCTGCGTTGATGACCTGAGTCCCAGGATAGCCGTCTTTACGTAGTTTGGCTTCGAGCAGAGCAGGCCAAGTCTTTTCTGGCGGAACCCCAAGACCAAAAGTGAGTGAATCGCCTATGGAAAGAATGACAGGTTTTGCGTCCAGACTGTAAGTCGGGGCAAGGAACACACAGCACATGAGAAAGAAACGCTTGAGGTTAGTCATAAATCACCTTTTGACCTCCGGATGAGGCATCGTTATTATCCATGACGCAGCAGCGAGCGCAAAGGCTAAGTTTAAACAATTTCTGTGTAGGCATTGCCGCTCAGTGGATTGCGCGAGGCCACCCCAAACCCTGACTCGGTTCCGCCGCTGATCTCCTTGAAAGGAAGATACATGGATCATTTTGCGTATCAAAATCAGCAAGCCTACTGCGAAGATGTTGCCCTGAAAGAGATTGCTGCCGCGGTCGGTACTCCTTGCTTTGTCTATTCTGCGGCGACTCTCCGGCAACACGTGAAACGAATTCAAACAGCTTTTTCCTCATATCCTACTATGCCTTGTTATGCAGTGAAGGCTAATAGTAACCTCAGCATCCTTCGCGAGATCTTCGCGCTCGGATTTGGTGCCGACATCGTTTCGCTTGGTGAGCTCGAGCGTTCACTTAAGGCCGGTGTTCAAGCTGACAAGATCGTTTACTCGGGAGTTGGCAAGCGGCGCGATGAAATTGAAGCGGCTCTGCGCTGTGGCATTTACTCCTTTAATGTCGAGTCTTACAGCGAGCTGGATGCTATTGCTGAGGTTGCTGTCAGCTTAGGCCGGAAAGCGCGCGTCTCGCTGCGCGTGAATCCGAACATCGATGCCAAGACTAATCCTAAAATTACGACAGGCCTTTTTAGTACTAAATTTGGCGTCATCGAGGCCGAGGCATTGGCTATGGCCGATAGGATCCGTGAACTGCCCTCCCTGCAACTCGTTGGTGTCGGCTGTCATATCGGAAGTCAGATCGTCGAAGTGAAACCGATGGCTGAAGCTGCCCGGCGTTTGGCCCAATTTGCACTGGGTTTGCAAGAAAGAGGACATCGGCTTGAGTTTATCGACATGGGGGGAGGGCTTGGCATTCGGTATCGGAACGAAGATCCGCCGGCACCCGAAGCCTATGCCGAGGCTCTCCTTCAGGAAATCAAGCCGACCGGTCTGCGCCTTCTGATCGAGCCGGGACGGGTTGTGGTCGGCAATATCGGTGTCCTTCTCTGTCAGGTCATCACGACGAAGAAAACACCTGAAAAGTCTTTTCTCATCGTCGATGGGGCGATGAATGACCTGATACGGCCGAGTATGTATGACTCGTACCATGAAATCAGAACCGTCGATTTTGAAGATACACATACGGAGATCATGGATGTGGTCGGACCGATTTGCGAAACAGGGGACTATTTCGGTAAGGATAGAGCCTTACCTAAGGGTCTTAAAGCGGGTGATTTGATCTATCTCAGGAGTGCTGGTGCCTATGGATCGTCCATGGCATCCAACTACAACAGTCGTCCCCGGGCTCCCGAAGTCTTGGTCGATGGCAAGGCTTTCCGCGTCGTCAGGCGTCGCGAGTCGCTCGATGATCTTTGGCGGCTAGAACTTTAATCGTCAGATCCCTTGAGCGGGCGAGGAAGAAAGAGAAAATGGACTTCAATGCCTATAGGATTTTAGAAGAAGGTGAGAACAAGGGCCAAATTCTGCGCATGCATCGAGAGGATTTGAGTCCTGGAAACGTCGTGATCCAGGTGCAGTATTCGAGCCTCAATTATAAGGATGCTCTGGCTGTAACGGGCCACGGCAAGATTCTCCGGCAGTTTCCTCTCAACGCCGGTATTGATGCAGCCGGCCTGGTCATCAGTTCGACCGATCCTCGATTTGAAAAAGGCGAACCTGTTCTCGTCACAGGCTGCGGTCTGGGGGAAAATCACGACGGTGGCTATGCCGAAGTCATCCGAGTCCCTGGCGATTGGGTCGTATCTTTGCCGAGCGGACTCAATCTGCGCGAGGCGATGATCTATGGAACGGCGGGTTTTACGGCTGGGCTTTGCGTACATCGCTTGCTTGTCAACGATCAAACCCCCGATAAGGGACCTCTCGTCATCACGGGGGCCAGTGGCGGAGTCGGATCTTTGGCTCTAGCGATGCTGAGCAAACTAGGCTTTGACGTGATTGCGGTGAGTGGAAAGCCCGAGGCCCAAGAGCGCCTGCGAGCACTAGGTGCCAAAGACGTTGTGAAGCCTGAAGACCTGGCGCTCGGCAAGCGGCCGCTCGAATCGGTGCGCTTTGGAGGCGGTATCGACAATGTGGGCGGTGAACTGCTGGAAGGGATTTTGCGGCATGTAAATCTCTGGGGAAACGTCGCTAGTGTTGGCTTGACGGGAGGGCATAGCTATCAAAGCAGCGTCATGCCGTTTATTCTCCGCGGAGTTAGTATCCTCGGCATTAGCTCGAATAATTGCCCCATGACCCTCCGGCGTGAAGTCTGGCAGAAGTTAGCCGGCGCCTGGCGACCAGCGCAACTAGATACCTATATTCAAAGCGAGCTGAGCTTGGAGCAAATTCTTGGGACTGCGCAAGCGATGCTGCAGAGAAAGACCAGTGGGCGTTACCTGGTCAAACTCGATGGCCCCCATTAATCGTGAAGACTCTTGGCTACGACTTCGAAGACATCCCTGGACAAGGCCGCTTGATCGCGCATCGCAATGAGCTGCGCGCGCATCAGCTCTTGCCGGCTTTTGTCAAAGTTTCGATAGCGACTCAGAGCGTTGGTCAATGAAGCTGCGACTTGGGGATTCTTCTTGTCTATTTTCAAAGCGTAATCGGCCACGATGCGATAGCCCTCTCCCGAGGGATGATGGAAGCCATGGGGAATGCACCGCGAAAATTGCCTAAAGACGGAATAGACCCGATTTGGATTGAGAATATCGAAATCAGGATGCTTCAATAGATCCCGAACGTGCTGCAAAACATCGGGGTGAGGAGAGCTCGCTTGAATGGCAAACCACTTGTCGATCACCAAGGGATCGTTCTTCCACTTCCGATAAAAGAAATCCAGACTTTCTTCGCGGGCCGGTGCAGAGGAAGAGGCTAATACACTCAGTGCGGCTACTGAATCTGTCATATTTCGCGCGGAGAAAAGCTGTTGACGAGCCAGCTCGATGATTTCTGGAGTTTCGAGTTGGGAAAGCAAGGCAAGACACGCATTTTTAATTTCTCTTTGACCTATACTTGCCCGGTCGATCGCCGTGTCATCTGGTTTGTGAAAACGGTGATAACTACTTAAGAATTCTCCTTTCAGCTGCTCCGCAACCTGCGACAAAAGCCATTGCCTCGCTGAAAAGAGCTCATCGATCGTCTCATAGGCGAGCATCTGATGCATATAATCGACAGAAGGCGGTTGCAAGGCCAGGGCTACCAACCTCGGGTCTGAGCTAGCATCGCCAACCAGCAACTGCCGCAGGGCATCGAGGTAAGGTTGATCGATTTTAGGGGAGAGTGTCGAACCTTTGGCCTCGCATTTTTTGGCGATAGTTTGCTGATGCAGCGTGAAGGCTGCTTCGAATCTATTGAAGGGGTCGGTTTCATGGGCTAAAAGGCAAATGAGATCTTGGCGATCGAGTGAGGCATCGACAATAACAGGTGCAGAAAAATTCCTGAACAAGGAAGGAATAGGATCTTCCTCCACCTCTTCCAAAACGAATTCATGCTCCCTTTGGCTGAAGAGAAGCACATGTTCGTGCGACGATTTTCCAGCGTAACGCGAGATGAGGGCCTTGCCTTTTTTGCTTATCAAAGCCAAGCGAACAGGGATTTGCAAAGGAAGAAGAGCCTGGGCGTTTGTACCCTGACTTTGAGTCAAGGTGAGGATGAGGCGTTTCTGTTGGGCTTTATAACTGCGAGTGACTTTGACGTGAGGCGTGCCAGCTTGCATATACCACAGTTTGAATTGCTCAAGGTTCAAGCCTGAAGCTCGTCCCATGACGTCGAGAAAATCTTCGATCGTAACGGCTTGTCCGTCGAAGGTATTAAAATACAGCTGAATGCCTCGATGGTAACTCTCGGGGCCGAGCATGCCGTGGAGCATGCGGACTATTTCTGCGCCTTTATTGTAGACGGTCGACGTATAGAAGTTATTGATCTCAATGTAGCTTTCGGGCCTCACGGCGTGAGCCATAGGACCGTTATCTTCGGGAAATTGATGTTCACGCAGAGACTTTACAGATTGGATGCGCTTGACCGGCGCCGAACTCTCGTCAGCAGAAAATTGCTGATCTCGGAAAACGGTGAGCCCTTCTTTGAGGCTCAATTGAAACCAGTCTCGTAGAGTGACGCGATTGCCGGTCCAGTTGTGAAAATACTCGTGACCCACGACGGTCAAGATGCTTTCAAAATCCATATCGGTCGCCGTCTCAGGGCTGGCGAGGACATATTTGGCATTGAAGATATTCAAGCCCTTGTTTTCCATGGCGCCCATATTGAAATCGCTGACCGCGACGACCATAAATAGATCGAGATCGTACTCCAGCTGGTAATTGTCTTCGTCCCAGCGCATGGCACGCTTGATAGCCAGCATCGCAAATTTACATTTGTCGATATTTTCTTGCTCGACGTAGATATGCAAGGCGATTTCGCGACCTGATCGGGTCGTGAAAGTATCGCTGATGCGCGATAGGTTCCCAGCGACGACGGCAAAGAGATAGCTAGGTTTGGGAAAGGGATCGTGCCAGACCGCGAAATGCTTGCCGCCAGGACTCTTGCCGGATTTGATGAGATTGCCGTTAGAGAGGAGAACCGGATAATCTTTCTCGGAGGCAATCAGCGTCGTTTCAAATTCAGCCATGACATCGGGGCGATCCAGGTAATAGGTAAGGCGCCGGAATCCTTCTGGCTCGCATTGGCTGTAGAACTTGTTTTGCGAGAGGTAAATGCCCTCTAGAGCCTTGTTCTGTCTCGGGTTGACCTGAGTTTTTAATTCTAGAGTGAACGTCTCGGGCAGCTCGCTGAGCTGAAGATGTTCGCTGCTCCAATCGATCGTTTGGATGTCGAGGGCTCGACCATCCAGAGAAGCGCTGATGAGGGTCAGCTCTTTGCCGAGCAGGCGTAAATTAAAAGGCGCTCCGCTGCGATGGTGGTAGGAGACGCGCGATGTGATGATGGTCTGATCCGGATCGAGTTCTATGTCGAGGCTGATTTTTTTAGCCGTAAAATGAGGTGGCTGATAATCTTTGAGCCGTACGGCATAGGGAGCTTCATGAGTCGTCATTTGCGATCCCTTCCGAAGGGGGTGCTAGAATCTAAAATTCAGATGGATGGCCGCCGATGAGTGCGAACCCACAGAAATCCAGCCATGGCCGAGAGGGAAACGAGAAGCAGAGTCAGCATTGTGAGGCTGGGCGCAGTGCGATAGGCCTCGAGAAAGCTGACGGGAGCCCAGAGTATTCCCCGCACCAGAGCGCGGAGCAAAGGCTTGTCGGCGATATAGGTGGCGGCGATGGGTCCAAATTGATAGTAGGCGCGAACCAGCTTAAAGCCCCAGTGCGTGGGTAAAAGATAGGCGTCGCGAAACCAGCGGAGCGTATTCAAATGAGCGTGCAAAGGCGTCCCGTATGCAGCCGTCGCGATAAAGCAGTAGGTATCGCCTTCTTTCGGCGTCTTGCCCGTGGCGAGTTCGGTGAGTAAGATCGCATCGCTCGGCTGGCCTACGACGCAGGATCGTGAGAGACCATCCGGTAGGTACTGAAGGATGATCGCGTAAACCTTGTTGTTATCGAGTCCCGTGAATTTGGCCGTGCTTCCCTGAAATGTCTGATAGCGCAGGCCATCGCCGGTAAATCGCGCGAGCTCGTCCACATCAATCGTTTGTAATTTTTCTCCTGTGCAGGTGACGCTACATGACTCTCTATCGTCAGCCACGTTGAGAGCGCAGGTCGATTTTTGGGTTTGTTTGGACACGTCACTATCATAGAGCAGAGTGGGCAGGAAATTGGGAGTCGGCCCGAAAAAGTCTTCTGGAACGAGAACGGCCAGCATTCCAGTCGGGGAGCCTGTCCCGTTACCTTCCACCGACACCGTTGTCCGCAGGATCCATTCTGCGGTCAGTGATTCTTTCGAACCGATGATGCGGGCATCCTCTGGAATCTGGGTGACGCCTTTGGAGAATTCGACTTTAATATTGACCTTATTATCGGGCGATGCAGCTCCCAAAGGCATCCGCGTGGCGAGGAGCGTGGCGATAGAAAAAGGAGCATTCCCATCGAGAGTATTGACTTTGATCTGAGCGCTTATGCTTTCAGTCTCATCGCGTGGATCGGTCGTAAAGATGATCGTATTGCTGTCGATGTCGGCGGTAATAACTTCGGAGCGGCTGAGGACGGGCGTATCATCGAGACTTGCATCTTGAAGGTAGGCGGCAGGATATTCTCCGCATTCTTCTGTTGCTGACTTGACCACGCAGATGTCGAGGCGCTTGATAAATGATTTACGGGCTGATTCGGTCTCACCTTTGACGATGGCGAGGTTAGTCAAATCAGTGGGCGATAGCTTCGTCAAGTT
>CANJJY010000251.1 GCA_947474445.1 Oligoflexaceae bacterium | reverse complement strand
AGAGCTTCATGAGCAGGTGCAGCGGAGCATCCAGCAAGGGGCTCAGCTGATCACAGGCGGCAAGATTCCCGATGGTTCAGGCGCCTATTATCCTCCGACGATCCTAGCGGGGGTTAAGCCCGGGATGGCAGCTTTTGACGAAGAACTTTTTGGGCCCGTGGCGGCGGTGATTGAAGCCCGTGATGAAGGCGAAGCCATTCAATTGGCGAATCGTTCTGTCTTCGGATTAGGTTCGGCGATTTTTACTCGTCACACTGCCCGCGCGAAGGCCATCATCCCGCAATTGGAAGCTGGATCAGTGTTTGTGAACGCGCTGGTGAAGTCGGATCCTCGTCTACCCTTCGGTGGAATCAAAGCGTCAGGCTATGGGCGTGAGTTGTCACAGATTGGGATCCGCGAGTTTGTGAATATTAAGACTGTGTACTTTGCCTAGAGCAGTGAGGATCAAAAGGGAGCGATGCGGTGAAGGAAGGATATAAGGTGAGGTCCACCTAGGGAGCATCACCTTAAAAAACTTCGCTGAGTTAGCTCAGCGAGTCGTTCAGCCTGGGCCAGGGCCTGGGCCGGGTGCGCCAGGGGCATCGGGTGCTGTGGGAGCGCCTGGGTTGATGCCGCCGCCATCGTAGTGACCTTCAGGGTAACAAACGTTGGTATGGCTATTCCAGTCGCACTGGATATTGTCTTTGCAGTTGTTGCAGGTAAACTTGTTTGTGTAGTTATACTGACTGCAAGGGCCGTCTTTTTCATAGCAATGGCCGTTGAAGCTTTCCCACTGATGCCATTCGCAACGATTAGCAAAAGCCGAGGCGCTGCTCAGCATCAAGGTGACAGTGGTGGCTAACATCAAGTTGAGTTTTGTCATGCTTTAGAACTCCAAAGTGTGGTTTGTGTCCAGAGTTGCGCAAGAAGCGCTGGGCCTCTGAAAAGGGGTTTTCCCCTTTGTGCTTGCACCCGTGTATTCTTTTTTTTGCCTGTGATCCAGTCAATAATTCTTGCTTTGTAAAGACGCGTCGCAGGCCCTTGCTGAGGCGGCGCAACATCTTCTTGAGTCGTGTAAGTCCTTAAATAGAGAGGCCTTATTCAACGCAATTGAGGACATGTGGCAGAGAATCTGCATGAAGTCGTCGCAATATGAGGGTCCTCTTCGGGTTCTTTAGTGAGCGAGATCGCCCCAACTCGCCGTATTCTTTTATGTGCCGCACAAGGAGAGCCCCCTATGGAACCCATGATGATCGACATTCCCATGCCTATCCTGACAGAACGACTCCAGATCCGAGGACCTCGGGAAGGCGATGGATATTTGATGAATCAGGCCATTATAGAGTCCCAGGAATCCCTCAAAACCTGGATGGAATGGGCGCAGAAGCTCCCGACTGCGGAAGAGTCGGAAATCAATACAAGGCGATCGACGGCCCGCTGGATTCTGCGGGAAGATTTAAGGCTCCTCATCTTCGATCGCAGTGGACAATCGCTTTTGGGCGGCTCGGGTCTGCACCGCATCGATTGGCAGAAAGGCAGGTTTGAGATTGGCTACTGGGTGCGCTCGAGTGAGGAAGGAAAAGGCTATATTCGAGAAGCGACCGCTGCAATCACTCAATTCGCTTTTTCAGCGCTCAAAGCGCGTCGGGTCGAAATTCGCTGCGACGCGATGAACATTCGTAGCGCGCATATTCCGCGAAAATTAGGCTTTCCACTGGAAGGCATCTTGAAGAATGACGGTTTAGATGCAGCGGGCCTTCAGGCGCGCGATACCTTGATTTTTGCTCGCACAGATATCGAAGGCTTGCCCGATGTAAAAGCTCGTTGGGGCTGAGCTTTTCTTGCCGCAATGAATCCCTCCTTTTTGATACAGACTCAAACCAAAGAGTGCTCTCAGGTCAATGGGGTGCGCGCCCATAGACCGGCGCGCAGACTCCGAGGTTTAGATTTTCTGTATGCAAAATGATGCCAAAGAGGCGTTAAAACTGCTTCCCGTGCTGCGTCATCAGCTAAGGACTCGCCTTGAGCCTAGTGAAGAGGAGTTTTGTTCTGAAAAATCATATACTTACAATATTTTTGGGGCTAGCCTTAGCAGGCATCCCCCTCAGTTGCACGAAGAAAAAACCCGTCACCAGCGAGCCTGCCAGCGGCAGTAAGGCCGGAACTAAGATTTTCTATCACTACCGGACTGCGGAAGAAAAGAGTATCGATCCTCACAAACAGTTTGATAATGCATCGTCGCTCCTCGTCCGTAGCCTTTACGATACTCTCCTTGAATATCACTATCTCAAGCGACCCTATACGATCGTTCCAGCTCTGCTCGAGAAGATGCCTGAGAAAAAAGACGGTAACACCTTTCTCTTTACCCTACGGAAAGGCGTGAAATTTCATGACAACGCTTGCTTTCCCGGAGGAAAGGGACGCGAGCTCGTCGCCGACGATGTGATCTTTTCAATCAAGCGCTTTGCCGATGCGAACGTCAACTCTCTGAGCTATACGTTGCTCGCCGGTCGGATCGTCGGTATGGATGATTTTCGTGAGGCCTCAAAGAAGAAGGGCAAGGCTTTTGACAGCGAAAAGACCGACATCGCTGGCATCAAGAAAGTCGACGCTTACTCATTGACCATAGAGTTTGTCAAAGATAGTCCGCTCAACCTCTATCCTTTGGCGGCCTCGCAGCTCTCCATCGTTCCCGCTGAAGCAGTCAAAAAATATGGAGATGACTTCGATAAAAACCCGGTCGGCACGGGGCCCTTTGTGATGAAGACCTACTCGCGCCGTGGAACGACCATTATCACTAAAAATCCTAACTACTGGAGTACCTATCCGACGGAAGGTCAGGCCGAAGATCAGGCCGCGGGGCTGCTCACCGCGGCTGGACAGAAGTTGCCCTTTCTCGATGAGATTCAATTGCCTCTGATCGAAGAACCGCAACCGGCCATGCTCAAATTCAAGAAGGGTCAGATTCATTGGGTCGGCATCAATCGCGATGATTTTCAAGCCATGGTCGATCGCTTGGATCAAAAGCAATTCAAACTGAAGCCCGCCTTCGCCGACCAATTCGTTCTGTATTTCACGACTTCCCTGGTGTCGACGTATATGAAATTCAGCTTTCTGGATCCTTTAGTGGGCAAAAACAAGGCCCTGCGCCAGGCTATTGCCGCGGCCTTTGATTACGAAGGATACATCGATCTTATTTTGAACGGGCGCGGCTATCCTTCGCAATCGCTGATTCCTCAGGAGATAGCAGGAAACAGCCGGGAAACTCAATCGCAGTGGTATAAGACCGACCTGGCCCTGGCCAAGAAAAAGCTCGCAGAAGCGGGCTTTCCTGATGGTAAGGGACTGCCCGAACTGTCGATCGAATACCGCTCTTCAACCAAGGATATGCGGCAAGCCAACGAGTTCCTCCGCAATTCTCTTGCGGCTGTGGGGATCAAGATCAACGGGAATTTTCAGACCTTTTCCAACTTTCTGCAAAAGACGGAAGCAGGCAACTTTCAACTCGCCGATGCTGGTTGGAATGCCGATTATCCCGATCCCGAGAACTTCTACGCCTTGCTTTATGGACCAAACAAAGCACCTCTGCCGAACGATGGTAATTTCAGCAATGCGCGCTACGATGAGCTCTATCTGAAAATGCGGGACATGCCCAATGGACCAGATCGGATCAAGGTCATCGCCGAGATGGATGCCATCATCAAAGAAGAAGTTCCCTACGTTCTCATGTACAACCAAATCCTAGCCGGTCTTCTGCAGAAGAGTGTCAAAAACTTTAAGCGGCATATGATGGATGAGAACCCCTATAAATATTTTGATATTGTGACTCCTTGATTCGGTTCTCCCTAAGGAAATTAAACAAAAGACCAAGGGTACGAGCGATACCTGTTTCTACCGAGGCCAGGTCGCGCATGAGGCAATTTCGTCCGCTTTCGAAAAAGCTGCATCTGCCATACTCTGGTATATGAGCCGTATTAGCTTGTTTCATCTTGCCCTGCCTTGATTTTAGCTTCACTCGAAGCCGTGAATCAGGTCGTGCCTCAACTAGGGAATAACCTCTATGACCCGACTTGCCTTGTTTTCCCCTCGTTTGACTCTAACTCTGGCCGCAACGCTGGCTTTCTCTTGCTCGAAATCTGAGGACGCAAAAGAGACGAGTTCAGCAGGCGGGACAATGAGTACGGTGGCTTTGCCTAATCAACTCAATATCCAAAACGAAACCTTGGGCCTCACCCGCAACGCAGCTCTCCTGAAGAATCCCAGAGTGGCCGCTGCTGGTCTATCGATGGTTGATGCAGCGGCTGTCTTTGGCCATAGCTTGGCAGACGGGATTGTCTCGCTCAAATATCGGATCAGTTCGATGGAACTCTGCGGGAAATCAGATGGGTCCAAGGGTGATGCTTGCGACTCAGGACCTTTTCAAATCTATGGAGAAGAAGGGACGGGCGATTACGATACCTTCGTTCCTGGTGCCGCTTCGGTGAAGAATTTCACTGGATGGACCGACTTCATGAAAAAGGGTGCGCTTGAGGATTTGATCGGTAAGGTAACCTACACCGACACGCAGGTTGGAACCTACGAGGCAGTTATCGTCCGTTTTTACCGGACGTTCAAGGTGAACGCGAACATACTCTTGAACAACGGCGTTAAGCTCTATACGAAAGATGTCACCGACTTTTTTTCGAATAACAAAACCGGGCTCGATGTCACCTATGCGGGCAAAAACGATACGATGACCACAGAGCCTTCGGTAGAAGGAACCTTTTTTCTTCCCAATGGCGGCAAAACATTCTTTTTGCAACGTCCCTTCGAAATTACTGCCGATGATCTCAAAAATCTCGTTCCCTACAAGATGGCTCTCGCCTTTGATCATGCTAACTTCGTCAAAGGCGCGGCCACAGCGCCTGGATCTTTGTCCACAAATCCTCCTGACTTCATGGAAGGCCAGGTCGATGACGCTCAAGGATATGCCATTCGCCCTGGCTTCCTTGAGTTTGCGCCCATCCTCGCTCGCGAAAGTGAGACGATCATGCGCGAAACCTATATTCTTTCGACCAATGGAATTCCCGTCACAGATGCCTCGCTCGGCAATCAACCATTCAGTGCCCGGGTTACCTTCTATTATGTGAAGGAAGACGCTTCGAAGGCCGTTCGTGCGGTAACATCCATGGCTTATTACAATGAATATTCAACCGGCTACCTCAACTTCAATCCGGTCGGCGGCATCCGCAATGTAAAAGATGGAAGTGTTGCGGGTACGATCGATGTTTTGCAAGGGAATGCCAAAATCGCTCTTTTCAAGGGATTCAAGCGTTTGACCACGGTGGGCGATTCGGGGACGGTGAGCGGCGAAATCTGTATGTCGGGATCTACCGCAGCGGGATGTAACGAAGCCGCTAAAGCTGTTGATTGGGTTTACACCTTTGTCGGTGCTTCAGAAGCTGACACCGCCCTCTCGATCCAAGCGGTGACGCCACCTCCTCCTCCCGCGGATCCAGCAGCCACAACGCCTTAAAGTTGATAGGGAGCAAGGGACTGGGGCCTCATGCTGATCGCATGAGGATTATCTACGTTTTGCGCGCCGTGGCATCGGCAAAAAGTTGATCGTTGATCTCGCCCCAGGTCTTGACGTGAGGTGGAAGGACGGGCGATTGCAGGGTGTGCCCGGACAAAGCTTACTGCCGCAAAATCAGGTAAGCAGAAACATAGTACGAAGGCTCCGTATGCAAGCCCCCATCATATTCACAGGAGTTGCCTAGGGTGCAACCACTGCAGCTGGCACTATCAGGTCGACAACTATTTTCCATCGCTTCGACATCATAGGCGACGTGAGCTGGACCTGATCGCAAGGCGTTGGTGACATCAGCGACCCATGGCTCAACTTTGTCACCGGGACACCAACCAGCGCGCGAGTATTGATACGTTCCCTTTTGATTGGGATTGACGGTTGTAGCGCAGTTGTCGCGCCAGATCCTTTGTTGAAACCGTTGGGTGCCCACCTCAAGGCTGTGTATCTTAGGACAGAATTCGGCACAATTCTGTGCGTTCCCTTGGCCATGTCCGGTGATGGTCGAAACGATTTCCGCTGAACTGAAAGCTGGCAAGGGTCCCAGGTCAAAGTCGCGACGGGTACCTTTATTGGGATCACCGTAGATAATGCGGGAGAAGCTGAGGAGAGGAAGCACCAGAACTGGACGCCCTTTGCTTGGGGTTCCACTTTCATAGTTGAGAGAGGCGTCGACGAGCCAGCCATTGCCTTGCGGATGACCAGGTCCCACCCAGGTATCAATAAACACGCGAAAGGTCTGCTTGCCCTTGAGGAGCGGGAGAAAAGATGTCAGATCAAGAGACCATTGCTCGCCGATACCATAGGGGGTCATAAAACGCAGCAGCTCTTCATATTGTCCCGAACCGTCGACTATTCCAAAACTTCCGATCCGGTCCCAGATATCGCAGGTTCCCGAAGGACAGCTCAACTTGAAATTCAAGACAACTTGCCCATATCCACTGGTATCGGAGGGCAACTGCGCGCTGAAAGTCCGCTCTCGTTGATTGTCATTGGGTTTGAAATAGACGTGATTGCCGCGAGTCAAAACGATCTCTTCAGCTGCCGATCGCAAGGAAAATCCGCAGATAGAATACAGCAGAAGAAACATCGCTGACAGATGGGGTCGGAATTGTCCTTGTCTCATTTTGATCATGGGTCTTTCTCCTAGGGCGACAGGGGTTTGAACAGAAGAACAATAATCTAGACGAATCTATCCATGAAAGGTATCTTCACGATCGTCATACATCTGTATGGAAAATCTGTACTTGTAATCTTTTGATTGCACTT
>CANJJY010000250.1 GCA_947474445.1 Oligoflexaceae bacterium | reverse complement strand
GGGCTTTACCATCAAACGCTGCAACTGCCAGCGCTGATATTTCTTGACTTCTTTTGGCAAAGGAGGACGGGGTCCAACCAAACTCATGTCGCCGCGTAATACGTTCAGAAATTGAGGGACTTCATCTAGGCTGAACTTACGCAAGATACGACCGACCGGAGTGATACGGGGATCGGCCTTGATTTTGAAGACCGGTCCGTTCATTTCGTTGAGGGCCTGAAGGTCGCCCTGGAGCTTGTCGGCTTGAGTGACCATGGTTCGCAATTTGATCATACGAAAGAGTCGGCCGCCTTCGCCCACGCGGATCTGCGAGTAGAAGACAGGACCGCGGCTCGTCAGCTTGATAGCCGCCATCGCCACGATCAGGGCCGGAGCGAAGAGGACTAGGCCGACCACAGCGCCTAGGATATCGACGAGGCGGGTCATGCGCTCGTACTTGTCGAGGCGTCTTACCGTTGGTATGAGACCTGGAGTAAAGCGGCCTACCATTTCGGTTTCTTTTTGTTCGCGTGAGCCCCGGCGGCGCTCGTCGGCGGTGCTGGACACATAGAAAGGAATTTGTTGGTCAACTTGCTGAACAATCCCAGTTTGTACCTTGGCTTGAGCTTGCATCCCCATCACTCCCGTATTAATTGCCGTCTCTAAGTGGCTGAAATTTTTTTTGTTATATCTGCCGAAGGTAGATTGCAAAGAGCGGGCCGTCTGTTTGGCTTGCATAATGGGGATGTAAGCGACTGAAATATAAAGGTAATAGAGAATTACCGGCGGTAAAGGGGGTGCTTATCGATTTGACAGTGTCGACGGAATAGGCAGGCGTAAGTCACCGATATTCTGGGAGAATATGGAATAAAAACGGATGTGTGCAAAATCAACAGGGTGTGAGGTCCTTCTACACCAGGTCGTCTTCGTCGGGAATGTCGTCTGGATCGAGGTGAACGAGTACATCGGCTTGAGGAAAACGGGCGAGGACCGCAGCTTCCACGGCGTCACCAATATCGTGCGCGCGATGCAGAGAAATCGCTGCAGGAAGTTTCAAATGAAAGTCGATAAAGAGAGAAGGTCCGAGGTGCCTCGTGCGCAGGCGATGAATGCCCTGCACCTCGGGATCGCAGTTCAAAGCGATCTCGACGATGGTGCGCTGCACTTCCGGTTCGGCACCGCTCTGCATGATGTGCTGCAAAGAATGTTTGAGCAGAGGATACGCGGCGCGGAGCAGAAGACCTGCCGCGGCGAGTGCGAGCAGACTGTCGAGCCTCTGTTCTTTGAAGACGACGACGGAGATCAGCCCGATCGCCCCAAGGCCATTGGTCCAAAAATCTGACATGTAGTGCGAGCGATCGGCCTTGACGGTGAGAGAGAATTCCTGCCTATCGCTGAGGCGACGCTCAAAGCGTCCGAGAATCGCCTGGAGCATATAACCGGCAAGCGCAGAAAAGATCATGATGCCGATGACCCAGGGAAAGGCTTCGGGGCTGAGATCTTCGTTCTTGCCCCAGAGGATCTTGCGAATGGCACTGTTGCCTACCATCAGCGCTAACAAACCGATCAGGACGCCCTGGAGGAGACTGCTGATCACCTCGAAGCCGCCATGTCCGAAGGGATGCTCGGTATCCGGCTTTTGTCGAGCCCGCCGGTAGAAGAGGTAGTTGAGATAGGAAATCAAAGCATCGGTGACGGAATCAAAAAAGCTCGCCAGCACGATCAGAGAGCCCGAGGCAAAATAACCAGCGAGTTTGAGCACAGCCAGGAGCAGGCTCAGGAGATAAACAGTTCTTAAAGCCATATGTCACCTTTCCGAAGCGCAGGGGGAACCAGCCTCGGACTCAAGCCTCGCCCTTGAGCCTAAATTAGTCGATTCGCGCGAGGCTGACAAAAGAAAAGATAAGGTGCCATCGCCGCCGCCGCGGGGCCTTTAGAGGCGGCAGCTAAAACTGGTCACGCCCTGGCAAAAGCCCCAAGAGAGGCGAATCGGATTGTCAGCATCGGGACAGGCGCTCGCGCAGGTCGGATAGCGATCATCGGTCGAGGAGATGCGGCAGCTAAAACCTGAGCCCGTCTTCAGCTTCATGAGCCCCTGATGATCTGATACGAAGGTGTAGCTCAGGGAAAAGGTCGTGCCGTTCAGCCCAGCCTGCTGACAGAGGGGAAGCTCGGAAGCCAAGGGATGATCCGTCTCGCGATCGGCCAGCAACTCCGTTCGTCCCGGTGACGATGAGCTCGCAGGTCTAAGGCTGGAAGGCGTTTGAGTCGGCGCGTCTTCGTTCATGATTTTTTTGATATAGGCGCTCGATTGGGGCGCGACGATGTTGACGATAAAGGCCATATCGTCGGTCGCAGCGCTGGCGATACCGACAATCTCTCCGCGGGCGTTGTAGACGGCCCCTCCTGAATCGCCGGGAGCCGGGAGAGAGAGAGGGTTCGTTGCGCTGCGCTCGTTCGGGTTGGCCCTGATGATAAACATGCTGTTATTTTGCGTCCGTACTTCAGCGACTTTGTTGGTTCCCGTCCGTTTGATATTGTCCATTTTGCTGTCGCCAGCACCGGGCGCCTTGTTCTCACCGTAACCGACCAGCGTCAGGGTATCGCCGACGCGCGCACTGGTAGCACTGAAGGTCGCAATCATCGCCGCCGAGGCCGTTCGCCGCGGCACGTGAATAAAGCCCACATCCTTCCAGACGTTTTCAGCCGCCACGACGCGATCGGATCCTATTTTAAAATCAGGGTGCGATTCAAACTCTGTGGCCTGCACAGGCTGCGTGAGTCCTCCTCCCTGCAGCACGGCGCTCTTTGCGTTCAGAACGCAGTGAGCTGTGGTAATCAGGAGATCATCGCGGATGAAGTTGCCGGTGCAGCTCGTTCCATTATCGAAGCGGAGGTGAATCGTCGCGGGGAAGCTCGTATCATTGGGAGTCCCGCCGGTGACGAGGAGATTACTGGAGTTACGCAAGGGCACGCAGGAAATCGTCAGCGCACTGAGAGTGATCATGAAGGCACGGGTCCCGGCCCCGGGGAGCCGCTGCGATAGGAGCGAGGCGATCATCGCCTTTAAACGATGTCGTTTCAGAGCGAGGAGCATGGGACAGTTCCTTAGGCAACAGGGGGAAGACGCCGCAAGGCGATCCTGCACGATCGATTCCATGGGGGGCATGAGGTGGCAAAGCTAGGAGATCATAGATGAAGCTCCTGAAATTTTGATATTTGATCCGGCTGGCGCGCAGCATCCCTCCCTCACGCCCGGCGGGGAAGACGCTCAACCTATAGAGAAAATCAGGAAAACCAGCGTCAGGATTAAAGCCGGACGCTGCGAATCGTTGTAATAGATTGTAATAAAAGGGATAATCGAGAAGCTGTGTCAGTAGCCGAGCGGCCGGCTGAGGGAACGCTATTCCCTAAAGCTCAGGCTTTACATAAAATATAGGCACTGGCTTACGACGACGATCGGAAACCTCCCGGGAGAATTAAAATGAGATTTGCTGGCAGCCTCTTGGCTCTCTTGTTAGGCACGAGTATCGTCGCCTGTAAAAGCACGGAAGACTCTGAAAAAAGGCAAGAAGCTGCAGCCAAGATGCGGCAGGAAGAAGCGCGCGCCAACTCTGACCTCGCCGTCGGTGGCGATGGAACTCAGGCGACGGTCGGGGGCAGCAGCTATCGACCGAAATGCTCCACGTCGGGCATCAAGGAACGAGAATTCGAACTCGATTTTAAAGAAAATAAGGACGACGACGGCGGCTACATGCGCCTCGTTTCTGGCGATGGTTTTGACTGCAAAAAAGATGAGTCGACCGACGGCGACAACAAATATCCTCTCTGCGATGTAGAATGTCCCGGCGCAAAGATCGACGGCAATGGTTGGGGTTTTTGCACGAATGGCGACGGGGGAGATGACGCAAGAACCACAAAGGGTATCGCTAAGAAAGATGGATTTGATTGCAAGTGATCAAGAGGCTGCGCTTCATTCGCTCGACTCTCCCGACAGGGAGGAGAAGGAATCCGTCCCATGAGAGTCTCAGCCCTGCTGTCCGTTCTCGCCGCCGTCTTGCTTCAGGTGCAGAGCGGATGTCGCACCCAGTACAAAGAACCGCATCGGACAGCTGATGGGAGTTCCAAGGCTAAAGAAGAAGCTGAAGGTAAACCCATACCAGCAGAAAAAATCAAACCAGAACCCAAAATCCTTCCCGACATCGATGATACCGGCGGTGACGCGACCACCAGCAATGTCCGCGCCTCGTATCGTCCGCGCTGCAGTCCAAATGGACTTTCTACGACGGGCACACGCGCTTTTGCCCTGAGCTATGAAACTCTGGTCGGCGGCGCCGATGAAATGCGTTTGAAAACGGGGGAAGGTTTTAAGTGCAAACTCGATCCGGGGACTGATAGCGACGAGGTTTATCCGCTCTGCACTGTCGTCTGTCCAGCCGATGCAGGCTCAATAGAAGATGGATGGGGCTGGTGCGTCAGCGTGCGATCATTTCCCTGCAAGACGGATGAGACGAGCGACACGAGTCCGTCAGCGCCGTCAGGAAACACGCAAAGCTCGTTTCGGAGGACGGGTCGATAGGGGAGCTGCGCTCCGCTATCGTCCGCGTGGACTTACTTAGTAGTCGAGACGCTTTTCAGGTAAGCCAAGAGGGTCAGGCCTTCTGGGCTATCTTTGAAATCAGGATTGCCGGCTGGCATGCTGCCCGAGTTGACTTCAGAGTAGGCTTTGTTCGCGAAATTGACTAACAGAGCTTCGGTTTCGATGACAACATCACCGTAAGCAACGTCAGCGGAGTGGCACGACAGGCAGTTATCAGCAACGATGTCTTTAACTTCCGCGTAGGTCGGGGGCGTTGCAGCAGAAGCGGCGGTGGCCAGCAAAAGAGTCGAAAGAGAAACAGCGGCAAAAAGGCTAAGATTTGATTTCATCTACTTGGCTCCTTGAGGTTGGTCGCTGCCGACTATGGATAATTGTCACTCTCCTGTCAAGTTTGTGCCTGCCACGAACAGAAAATTTCAATCTCTAAAGAGAGACAGCAAACACAGGACTACAAGCCTGTTCAAACTTCGGGCTTGATCCGGGGAATCTCTCACCAGTCGCGAGCGCCATCCTACCGGCGCAATTTGTCTCTCACCTGAAGGGTGATCTTCATCAAAGCCTGATTGTTCCATTCTTCTTCGGTGCGGGGCCGGACGGCTGGGGGAGGGAGACTGGCCGCGAGTGCATCGAGGGCCTTGAACGCTTTTGGATCGGCCACCTGACCCAGAGCTGTCACGATAAAATATTGCAGGAAGGGGTTTCCCGTTTGATCCTTGAGCTCGTCGATCAAAAAATCGGTGGTCTGGGGATGGGGGATTAAGGCTAAGGCTTCGATCGCTAGACTGAGTTGGACGTCTCGTTTGGTACCTGGTGAAGTCTCTTTCTGACGAGCGTAGAACTGCTTCAGCTCCTCGATCGCAAAGACACGATCCTTCTCCTCTGTTGCCCGTCCGCCTAGTGTCCCGAGACTTTTCAAAACCTGGCTGCTCACGATCTCATTGTCACTGGCGGCGAGGCCGGCGATGGCAGGGAGAGAATCGACGGCATCGAGCGCGGTGAGGGATTCTAATGCGCTGTCTTGGACGACAGGGCTCTCGTCCTGGGCGAGAAAGGGGAGCAGCTCGGGGGCTGCGCGGCGGTCCATCGCTTCTTTGATAGCTGTCAGCTTTTCCGTATCAGTCGCCGGCTGGTGCGGTGATGGTGCGAAAGCGGAAGGATCACGCCTTAGAGTTTCGGCGCTGGTCGCCGCTCCTTGCTTGCTTATCTTTAACTCTGCGTCCGCCGTCTCAGAACCCTTATTGTGTGGTCCATCGTCCCGGTGATCGGTTTTCACCGTTCTCTTTACGATCACGAAGATCGAGAGGCAGACCACGATTGCGAAAAGGAAGAGAAGCCAGCGCTTCGCGGTCCCTTTTACGTTCCAGCTCTCCATCATGGCTCCTCCAGATAATCTTGATAGCGTTGCCAGGCATCTTCCAGGGAGCGAGTCGCTTGACCGTAGGGAGAACCGGGCAGCGACGCCCAGACGGGACCAAGAAAGCTCATGGCGCGCTTGAATCGGGGAAAGTCATAGGCATGATCGTAATCTGAGATTTGCCTTTCGCGGATCAGAGCAAGGGCTCCTTGATCCTGATAGCGCGGTTCAAAGGAAGGCAATTTCTCTTTGCTGGCGAGTTGCTCCCAGGTGCTTTTGAGGAATTGATAGCGACCTGCAGCGGTGGAGCAAAGCCCGCGAACGCAGTAGGAAACCCCGGGATGGCGCGCAAAACTATCAAAAGGCTGATAGGTAAAAGAATAATGATAGCAATTGCCGAGACCTTCGGCCCAGCCGATGACCGAAAGAAGAGCCGGTGTGGCCCGGTCGGCCTCAAAGTTTAAGGCCGCAAAACGATGGCGGTAATCCACCGAACAAGCTGTGCCGAGGGGCGAGAGTACAGTTGCCGCGGGATGTTTAAAATCAGGGGCATCCCTTTTCTCCTTTTGCTGCTTCCGGCCGTCGTTCTCGCTCCCGCAAGAGCTGACAAAGCTCAACATGAAGAGGCTGATAATAAAGGCTTTGATCGACATGGGGAGATCCTAGCGTGATGCGGTTCATGCTGAACTTTGATCTAACATGAACGGAGACAAACAAGAAGCGACATGTAGAAGTCTTCCTGTCCGATTGAAGTCTGTGATGGAAAGCACGAAGTTCTGGTCTCTTGTGGGAGGGCTCCCTTGGAGGTGGGTTCTTGAACAAATAAGTGACAGATGATTGAAGTTTTTGGGATTCCGCTGGGTATAGGCGGATTGGGGTCGATAGAAAGCTGCCT
>CANJJY010000249.1 GCA_947474445.1 Oligoflexaceae bacterium | reverse complement strand
CCGTAACCTCGTCCTCAAGGTCATGGTCGAGCAGAAAAAACTTTCAACCCAAGCCTTCGCGATCGCCAGCAAAAAACCCATCAAGGTGAATCCCTCCCTGCGCTGGACCCCTAATCGCTTTCCTGCCTACCTTGATCTCGTACGACGTAACCTTCAGCGCGACTACGAGACGGATTACCTCGCCGCCGCTGGTCTGCAAATTTTCACAGGCCTCGATCCTCTCGTTCAATGGAAGAGTGAAAAGGCCGTGAGCGCCTTTGTTAAAGCCCAAGGAAAAAGAGCTGACAAGCTCGAAGTCGCCGCCGTTGTCGTATCAGAGGAAGGTGAGGTGCAGGCGATCATCGGAAGCAAGGTGTCTGGCTATCAAGGCTTCAATCGCGCTCTAGACGCGCGGCGTTCCATCGGATCTTTAGCCAAACCAGCGGTGCTGCTGGCCGCGCTCGATGACTCTGATCACTATTCTCTCCAGACCACCGTCGCGGACGACCCGGTTAAAGTCATGATCAGGCCAGGTGAATACTGGGAGCCAAAAAACTTCGATGATGCGAATCACGGTCAGGTCTCGCTGCTCACGATGCTGAGCAAATCCTATAACCAAGCCGCCGTTCGACTCGGTATGCACGTCGGCATCGATAAGGTGAAGGAAACCTTTCAGAAGTTGACGGGCAGGCAAGACATTCCCGGAACGCCTTCGATCATGCTCGGATCGATGGGCATGAGTCCCTTTGAAGTGGCGGGGATGTATCACACCATCTTTACCGGTGGCAGCTACAGTGAACTCAAGACCGTACGCGTGGTTCTGACGCGAGATGGAAAGCCGCTGCGCAGCTACCCGCTCAGATCCCAAAGAGTCTTCGATGAGAAGGCGATTCAAGAGCTAAAAGTCGCCATGCGAGCCGTCGTCGATCGCGGAACGGGCGTTTCGGCTTATGATTACCTACCGCGCGGCCTCACGGCAGCCGGCAAGACGGGAACGACCAATGGTCAGCGCGATAGTTGGTTTGCTGGATTCACGGGAGATAAGCTGGCTGTTGCGTGGGTTGGCAATGATCAGAACGAGCGGACCAACCTCACGGGGAGTAACGGAGGCCTGACGGTCTGGGCTAAGATCATGGCCAGTATCAGTCGGAAGCCTTTACCTTTTGGTTCGAGCCCCACATTTACAGCGGAAACTCCGCGGAAATCCAATGTCCAGGCTCGGAGCAAGGTGGCGAATCCTCTGTCGATCAGTGGCAAAGAAGCGAGGATTGCGCCCCGCCTCCCTGTCTCCAAAACTTGACGATTAGAAAGAACTTAAAAAAGCATTGAGAGTCGAATAGAGGGCCTGGAAGTTATCCGGGTCCTTTTCTGCGAGGTCTAAAAGCCTTTGGTCGAGCATGACCAGAGAGAAGTTGTTGACGACCTGCATGAGGATCGCCCCTTCATCTCGCGCGGCTGGAGCCGCGATAGGTGCGCCCTCTGCTGGTGCCCCTTCCACTCCGTCGGCGACCAGTGCCGACACTTCGCCTTCCGGCTGCGAAGGACCTTTGAGTTCCTCTTGGATGAGTTTTCTGAGGATCATTCTTTGAGCCGGCTGGAGCGAGCGCAGTTGACCCTTAGATTGACCTTTCATGAAGGCTTCTGAAGCAAGCATGATGCGGTCCTCAGGTGTCACTTGCGAGTCTCTGATGGATGTTAGGAGCGTCGTCAAGACGGTTCTGACCTTGGGAGCCAACTCTGGGTCTTTGCCGAGACTTAAAAAGTAGATGTTCTTGAAGACATCGACCTGCTGCATGCGGACGAAGAGGCTAATGATTTCAGCGGCGACACCCGATTCAGCGTAGACTATTTCATTTTGAGTATTAGACGTGTACCAGATCGGTCTTTCCGATTTGGCTGGACCAGCCTCGAAAGTGATGGAGCTTTTTTCAATCCTCGGTTTCATCGATGCCGCAAAAGGGTAGGCTGGCGAAGTGGGTACCAAACCAGACTTGACTAAGGATGCTAGATAGCCCGGATTGAAATCCATGTATTCGAGATAATGTTGAAGCCTGACTCCGGTTAGGACTGGATCGACGGCTCCTCCATCGACGCCATCGAGGAGCTTAGACCAGGCTTCATTGTAGAGCTTTTCGGCGAACCAAGGGAAATCGAGGAAGGAGGTGCGAGACACGCCTGCATCTCGAGTTCCCGGCAGGAGCGTGACGCGGTTCATTAAAAGTGACATCGCCGAAGCTTTCAAGGCAAGCGTCCCTGAAGAATAGCGCGGGTCGAGATCATTTGAACCCGCCCTGAACGCATAGGCTTTGATCTTGTCTGCAGCCGCCGCTGGATCGAGGTCCAATTCAAGACCATCGATTTCACGACCGCGATCTAAAAACTTGGTGGCTCCGAGGATTTCCACATAGGGTTTCTGAAGATCTCTCAGGACATCCATTGAGGCAGTGGCAGCTTGGGTACAGTTTTGAACCGTGACGCGTGACTTTTCGAAAATCTTATCGCGCAGAGGGCGGAATTCAAGGATGTCTAGAACTTTGCCATCAGCATCTTCGACTAAGCAAATGTGACTTGAAAGATTCATGATCTGCTGTGAAAACTCGAAGATCATTTTCACCGCTTCGTAATAATCCAGCGTCAGAGCCGGATCAGATGTTTCCTTGATCTTTTCAAGGAGAGCGGTCTCGTCGATCTTACCGAGCTTTTCAAAGTAGACACCGGCCTTCCGTACCATCAGCTGGCGGAAATACTCGTGAATCTGCTGGAAGTGAAGGAAGTATACGAGACTTCCTTGGGCGCCCGAAAAACCTTTGTCGTTATAGCGATAGCCGTTCTGAATAAGATCGGCATGGATCTGGGAAATGGCCCATCTTACGTATTCTTGCGGCTTGGAACCGACATCCCATCGCGAACACAGAGGATCAAACATCGGATAGTTTTCGCCGAACAGCTCGTAATCGGTGCACATACGGTAGGCTTTTGGTTCCTTACCGAGTTTTCTCGCGGTCGCAAATATTCCAGCCTGAGGCGGTATATCAATAAACTCGCCGGCCTTCGTCTCAATCTTGCGCGCGTAGAGGAAGCGGATGGCCGCGATATCATAAGGCCCAGCCTTGTCGTACATGTCATAGTCGCGATCGGGATAATCCATGACAGACGAAGAGGGGTAGGAGATTGAACCATCGCTGGTGCGAGCAAAGTTTTTCCCATCACTCGAAGCCGCAAAGTTGTGACCCAAGCCCAGGTTGTGCCCGATCTCATGAATCAGCGTCGAAGTCAAAAGATCCTTCATCAAAGGCTGCGCGCAATCGAGGATCGCTTCCTCTTCGCCGTCCAAATTGGTGATATTGGCATCGCTCTGATGTTCTGTCTTCAATCGATCCAGGTAGTCTTTGAATTTACTGCTTGTCCCGAGGCAGGTCGAACGAATCTTGCTCCAGCTGTTGGTTTGCGCCGCGACAGCGCTGAAATCACAGACGACACCGCGTGCGTTTTGCACGATTTCGCTCTTATTGGCCGTCTTCTTGCTCTTTTTTTCGTCGATGGCTTGGCGCAGACGTGGAGTGATCAGCTTGTCTACCAATCGATCGGTCACGGGCATACGCTCAAAAGTTTCTCCTGACGTGAGAAAGGTCTCGAGCCCCATCAAACCCGAAAGGCTCGGTGATTCCGAGGCTAGCAAGCTTCCTGTCGCGACGACTTGATCGGTTTCCGCGAAATAAGGGACTTGTTCGATTTTCTTGTCATCGTAAAGACCGAGTTCGTTGCGGACGAAGTTACGGATGTTGCCTATCAGACCTTCTCGATAGGAGCGGAGATAGATATGGACAGCCGCCGAGTATGTCTCTCCCGTTCTTGAATCTTGAACCGAAGGACCAAATCCTAGGAGACGACCGGGGTCAATTTCATAGCCGTAGAGAACAATGGTGTTATAACGAACATCACCCAATTCCACGCGCTCGGGCGCGAGTCGAACACGGATTCCCGTCTGCGCCTCTTGATAGGCATTGTCCCAGGCCTTTACAGATGCCGCTACGGCATCGGTAAAATCTTTGTCCTCGGGACTGTTTTTGCTGATGTGATAGACGATTTCTTTATTTACTGGATAAAAGCGGCTGCCGTAGACCAATTTGTCGATGTCTTGGTCCTGCGTGAAAAGACGTCCTTCTATGACCTTCCGGCGTTTCGTGAAGTAATGGAAGAGCTTAGCGTCTTCGGCGAAGAGCGTTTGGCCTTTCACCTTGCGATTCGATTTCGATAGCGAGTATTTGTAGGTGTTTCCGCTAACTGATTCATAGATCGTGAAGGAAATATAATCGTCGCCAACTTCGAGTTTCTCGAGTTTGTTGTCTAGGGTAAAAGCCTTGTCGAGGCGATCGGCGTTATTAAAGTCGATCAATCCGTATTTCCGCTCTTTCCAAAAGCGGGCTGCATCTTCCTTGTCGCCGAGCTTCACTTCCTTCAAACGGGCATCATCGCCGGCTGTTTCCAGGCGGAAATCGACCCATTCTACGGGAATTTCCAAGGCCGTGATGGTTTTGGTCTTATCGAGGACTTCCTGCTCTTTAGCGATATTCAGATCGACGCCGATGAGACTATTGTTGGTGCGGGCGAATTTAATCTTCAGCGACGCCAGGGTGTCACCCAAGATTTCTTGCGATGCAATGGAACGTCCGACCAGCGTCTTAGTGAAAAACCATTCATCGTCCGGATTGAAAAAATCGGCCGTAAAGAGGTCGGGCTTACCCGTCACATCGAAATATCGAACTTTTCCTTGGTTGATTTTAAAATGAGTCGCCTGGTCAAGGTGGTCTTTGGCGAAGGTCGAGAGGCGGCGCGTATCCTTACCGCGGTCATCGAGGACTTTTTCGACAGTAAAGAGCGAAAGGGGCAATCCCATCAGCGGAACTTCGTACTGATCGTTACCCAAGTTGGTGGCATAGGTCAGTTCTTGACTCGGTAGATCTTTTTTGGCCGCAACCTTAGAGAGAACAACGTAGTGATCAGTGAAGCTGTACTTCAAAGTATATTCGTAGTCGGGACGACCGAAAAAATTAAAGTCGGCCATGTCGATATCGGCGAAGAGTCCCTCGTCGATCGAGAACTCGACGACGTCGAGGCTATTGATCTTATCAAAACCATCGATCGTGACCAATTCATCGGCCTTGGAGGTTTGACCTTTGAAGCGCTTTGCGCCGGTTTTTACCTTGAAGGTTTGACCCTTGTACTGGCTGATCTCAAATAGATTTTGGCCAACGCCTTGCGCGAAGGTCAAGCCGCGCTTCTTCTCGCAAGAACTTGAGATTAGACTGACACCGACGAGAGCGAAGGTAGCCAGGACTAATGACCAGCTTGTGATTTTGAAGAATTGTTTCTGCATGCCAAAATCCTTTTTATGATTCACTCAGTTTCAAATCGGGAACGGTCGCACCATGAGAACGGCTAGGGAGACACCCACCCCAACCCCATCCTCTCTCGAGCATGTCATTTGGGCAGCATTGCTGAGGCTAGATGTTGTATGTCAAAAAATCAATAGCCTTTTTGAGAAACCCAAAACAATCCTTGGTGCATGGTTAAAAGACTATGTTAACGGTGTCTTAGCTCTCTCTCGAAGCTCATCAGAGACGGTAAGACACCGACGTCACCACTGCCGATAAGCGGCTATCGTAAAGGGCCAGATTAGGCGTCACCCGGTCGTAAGCGAAGGTTCGATTCGAGGTTACCTCGCTGATACCAATCGATAATTTGTCATTGACGGCATAATCAAAGCCAGCCGAGAATTCGAAACTGTCGGTGCCCGAGCCGCCATTGCTATTCCAAGCTCTGGTGTTGTCCAGGCTTGCAGAAAAGCTCAGGGGATCGCTCAGTTGGTAGGAGATAAAACCACCCAAGCTGAGGGACCAGAGTGTATTGGGTCGACCCGCTTTGTTCGCATCGTAGGAGTAGAAACTGCGGCTGCCCCTCGCCTTAGACCCGATGGAAAGAGGCGCGAGCCAGGTGATGGTCGAGCCGCTTAAGCTTCTCGTGACGCTCCCACCGGCCAGCATCGATCCTTGGAAACCGAGATACTCTTTATCATCTTCCGCGGTGGGGAGGACTACTCCCGTCGTCCAACCGTAGCTCGTGGGCTCGTCTGTCTCCGGGGGCCGCGACGCGAGATAAATCTGTGAATTGCCCGCGCGAAACTTCTCTTCGGCCGCGCCGATCTCGCGATTAAAGGCGGATTTGAAACCAAGATCGAAACCGTCTCCCGCCTTCCAGGCCAATCCGTAGTTCACTCCCCAGGATTCGGAGAAATCTGCCGTCGATGGGCTGGCGGTGGACCTTGCATAATTAAGACTGACATCGGCGGAGTAGCGGCGCTCAGCTGCGGGGGTGGCCTCGTCAGCTCTCAGAGACGCGTTGCAGCAAAGGATGCTGATCAGCGCACCAAAGATAGCTTTATGACTCGTTCCTTTTTGCACAGCGGCTTTGCCTCGATGAGAATACTGGGTGGTCGCGATTCGGGTGCTGTCTTTGAAACCCATGGTAGCCATGGCTTTGACGGTCACGTCATCATGGATGTTGGTGAATATAGGGAGGGCTCAGACGAAACGCAATGGTTATTTTGGCCAGTAAGTCAAGAATCTCAGGAGGCTCTGAAATGATTGAAATATCGGCGTTCTCACGGAGAAGGCCGAGGGGCTAGAACAGAAGAACAATAATCTAGACGAATCTATCCATGAAAGGTATCTTCACGATCGTCATACATCTGTATGGAAAATCTGTACTTGTAATCTTTTGATTGCACTTGGCTAGCATGGCACCCTCCCGGCGCAAGTTATGATGTCGGAGCCAGCTTTTCTTTGAAGAGTTCGAGGCATGTATGCAGT
>CANJJY010000248.1 GCA_947474445.1 Oligoflexaceae bacterium | reverse complement strand
GGTCCCCAGACTTCAGACAAGATTTGATTGTGCGTCAGGACCCGTCCGTGGTGTTTGACCAGGACTTTCAAGAGTTCATATTCGGTGACGGTCAATTTTATTTCTTTCTGAAACAAACTCACGCGTCTCGTCGCTAAATCAACCGTCAATCCACCGGCGGTATAGATAGGGCTGGTCTGGCCCGAAGTGTGTGTGCGCAGAGCGAGTCGCAAACGCGCCAGCAGTTCTCCGAGCAAAAAAGGTTTGCGCAGGTAGTCATGAGCACCCGAATCCAGGGCGGTGACGATACTCTCTTCATCATCGCGCACCGAAAGGATGATAACAGGGCCTTGGTACCATTCGCGAATCGCCTTGAGAACGAGCAAGCCATCGACGTCAGGCAGGCCGAGATCGAGGATGACGCCGTCTGGTTGAAGATTGGCGACTGCTTGAATTCCTTCTTGTCCTCTGGAAGCTTCGGCGACCTGAAAGCCGTGAGGCGCAAGAGCAACTTTGATAAATCGACGAATTTGCACTTCGTCATCGATCACAAGCAATTGAAGCGGCTTAGCTTGACTCATAAAGTTTGGCTCCACGCTGGCAATTCAATTTTAAAGACAGCTCCCCCACCCGGGGCGTTCGCTGCCGCAATACGCCCACCTTGGGCTTCGATAAATCCCTCGGCTATAGCCAATCCAAGACCTAGGCCACCGGGGTTCTGTGGCGAACCACGGTAGAATTTTTGAAATACCTTACCGACGTCTTCTGGGGGAAGGCCAGGGCCGTGATCGCGGACCACAACCAGCACCTGTTCATCGCTTTGCTGAACGCTAATCTCGACGCGAGTTCCCTTGGGGGTATACTGCTGAGCATTTTGTATGATGTTGGTGAAGGCCTGTTCGACTAACACGGGGTCGACGTAGATATCAGTGTTGATGGGCTCGAAAAGCAGCGCAATTGATTGCAACGGGCCTTGAGCGTCAGCATCACTTTCGAGCTTTTGGACGACGACGGCGAGGAGTTCCTTAACATCGCAGACTTCGCGCCTTGGTTTGAGCATGCCCGACTCGATGCGAGACATATCCAGAAGATTTTCGACCACGCGCCTGAGCCGCTGGGAAGCGACGAGGATCTCTCCGGCAAGGACTGGCATCAGATTAGGATCGCGCATCGTCTCTGAGTCGAGGAGAGCACTGGCCGACCCTGTGATGGAGACCAGAGGGGTTTTGAGTTCGTGCGATACGCTATTGAGTAAGGTCTTATAGAGTTTCTGAGTCTGTTCCATCAGCTCAACGGCGCGGCTGCGATCGTGCAGAATTTCTCGCTCGAGGGCGACAGCGATCTGGCTGGCAAAAGTTTCGACCAATTCACCCCGTTCGCGCTTGATCGTCGGATGGAGTTGTCGATTGACTAACATCAAGCCGACGATGCCACCACGGCCGATCAAAGGAAAATAAGGGTGACCTCGACTGGTCAATTCCCAGGAAAACTGTTCAAAGTCTTGATGTACGATCTTGCGAAGTTCGCTCCCCTCATCGATCGGAGCTTTAAATGAGCTGCAAGGATGCAAGTGAAGCTCGAAGCCTTTGGCCTGGCGGTCCAAGAGAAAGAGAGCGATCGTTTGGTCGAGCAGCAATCCCATGGCTTCGCAACCAGTCGTCGCTGCATCCGCGAGAGATTGGGACTGAGCGAGCTGTCGCGCGAGCACATAAAGTCGCTGCGTGTTCTCTTCACGTTTCTTCAATTCTATCCCTTGCTGCCGCAACTTTTGAATCAAGCTCCCACAGATGATGGCAGCTCCATAGAGGACGATCAGTGTTTTCCTGTCGTCGGGACGCAGAAGAGAAAAGGAAAATATGGGGGGGAAGACGAGGTAGTGATAATAGAAACCCACTAACACCGCAAAGATCAGCACGAGAGATATGCGCGTCAGGTAGAGTCCAGATATGGCGATAGCAATCATAAAAAAGATGCCGATTGGCAAATGGCCCATCATCGGCCTGATCAGCGTTCCGGTCGTAAGGGTGACAAACAGAGCGGGAATCATCAGAGCAACGTCACGCCACCAGGGACGCTCAGATCCGACAGAGGAAAAGGGCTTGGCCGTTAGATCTTTGTCGCGCCATACACTCAAAACGTCTTCTTTCTCAATTCAATGCGTCGTCATCGGTAAAAAAAAAACTCCGGCAAGACCAGAACTCTCCTTTTTTGAGGTAAAGAGCTCTGCCAGCCGGAGTTTCAACAAAATAATCGACGATCAATCCCTTAGGGGGCAGCCGGTGCCGGAGCTGCCGCCGCCGCTGCAGGATCTACAGTGGTCGGATCCGTATTGATGCCGAAATCAATGATTTCATTCTTACGAATCACGTCGATCAACTTCACGACGACTTCGTAAGGAGTCTTGGCATCAGCGCTGATGTTAGCCGCAAGGTTTACACCTGGCTTCTTTTCGCGCTCAGCACGGATCTTAGGAGCGATCTGATCGAAGGGCAATTCTACGCCTTCCATGAAAAGCTTGCCATTGCGATCGATCGCAAAGGTCAAAGTCTTCTCATCGGGCTTGACCGGCTGTGCCGATTCCGATTCAGGAAGCTTGAGTTCGATGGCCTTGTTCGCAACGAGCGAAGCAGTCACCATGAAGATGATCAAGAGAACGAGCATAATATCGACGAGAGGAGTTACGTTAATTCCGGAAATCTCTTCGTCGTTGTTATCCGATACACCAGAAGCCATGGTCTTTCTCCTGTGGCAAAATCTTCAATTAGGCTTTAACGCGCTTGCTTGCCGCATCAGGTAGATAATCATCGCCGAGGCCAGCGACGAGCGTATTGACCATGGCTTGGGCATCGGTCGTGAGGATCTTGATACGACGCTGGAAGTAGTTGAAGGCGATAACGGCAGGAATCGCCACCATCAGGCCGACAGCTGTTGCGACCAGAGCTTCGGAGATACCAGCCATAACCACCGAGGCGCCGCCTGCAGGGTTCAAACCGAGATCGTGGAAAGCTTTGATGATACCGATAACGGTACCGAAGAGACCGATGAAAGGAGCGTTGTTACCAAGAGTCGCGAGGACGACGAGTCCACGGTCGAGATCTTTGCGTTCACGCATCAACCAGCCGTGCATGGCTTCTTGCATAGAGTTGATACCTGCGTCGCGGTGGGTGACGCCTTCCAATGCGACTTTGGCTTCGAGACTCTCAGGATTTTCTTGGCAGAGTTTCTGAGCGGCGTTGAAGTCACGGTCGCGGAGGGTGCGATAGAATTTTTCGATTGTGTCGCGATCCAAACGCTTTTGACGAGAGAAATACCAGAAGCGTTCCACTCCAATGGCGATAGACGCTACACTTAAGATGAGAAGGAGCCAGAGAATCCACTCGGTTCCCAAAAGTGTCATGTTAAGCAGCTGTTCGACGATACTGAAGTGTTTCATTGATCAAATCTCCACTTTTGGGGTGCCTCATCTACCGCAACGAGCGAGTCGGATGAGGCGGTTATCCTATTTTTCTACTACCGGCTGTGACATAAGCTCCGTCGCCAGAGCGATAGGAACCAATCGACTAGCTATCGAACTTGAAGTCGATCTGGACTTCCCGGCCGATGACCTTGACGGCTTGGCCGTTGCTCATCCGAGGAGCGTATTTCCATTTTTTCACCGCATCCCGCGCCTTACGTTCAAACATATTGCGGGGGTTGGCGTTGACGACTTCAATATTCTCGACCCGACCTTCTTCTGTGATATCGAAGCGAAGGAGGACCCAACCCTCGATACCTTTCAAAGCCGCTTCCTGAGGAAACTCAGGTTTGACTCGTTCGATCGGTTCGGCGTTGGAGGTCGCGCCCGGATCGCTGCTGCCATCTGTCGTACTGAATCCAGTTCCCACGACGCCACCTGTCGGATCGTCTCCAAAACTCTGCGGCGCGTTGTTTTCTTGAGGAGCTTGTTCGGGCTCTTCTTTAGCAGCTGTCTTGGCTAGGGAGCGTGTGTTAGGCTTTGGTTTGGGCTTTGGCTTGGCGATTTCTACGGCTTTGGTTTGGGTGATGTTCGGGTTGCCATTAGGATTTGATAAAATCCTCACCTTGGCCACGTGCGGCTTTTCCGGGAGAGGGTCGGAATTTGAATTTTTCCAAGCCATGAAAGCAATGCCGCCGACATGGAAAGACACAGAAAGCACGAGGGCTATCGTGACCATATTCGTGTCGAGACCCTTGATGAGACCTCGCAGCTTCGATTGCTGGCCCTGGGGCGTAGGTGTTTGGACTGAGCTGGATTCCATGCTGCCCTCAATGACGATTCACGACAAACTCGACTGTCCGAAGAGTGTATCCGTAAGACTTCCCAGATCTACCAAAGATCGGCAAATAAAAATCTTACAAAAAAACCCTCCTTGTCCATAAAAAAATAATAAGACTAGGAGAAGAGGCTTATCCATAAACCCCCGATGATGTCGGACTATACACCAGTGAGGATTAAAAGATTGACTAGAATAGGCATAAACGGGAAATAATGACTCGTTGTTGCGAATTTAATCGTGTTCGCCGAGCTCCTCAAGCCCTGTAGGCCTTGCCGGCCCTGGTTTGAGAGGGCTGATCACTGCCCTTCGCTCTATTATCGTTCCTACTTCAAGGAGTTGACCGCTTGAATGTCACTGACGCGCAGACTGAACCTCCGAGTCGACGAGCTCTTTTGCAATTGTCCCTCGGTGCGCTCGGCATAGTTTTTGGCGATATTGGGACTAGTCCTCTCTATGCAATTCGTGAATGTTTCCATGGACATGCCGGTCTTAGTTTGGATCCCGCAAATATCCTCGGCATACTCTCGCTCGTCGTCTGGGCCTTGATCATCGTCATCTCCCTGAAGTACGTATTATATGTGATGAGAGCCGACAACCGCGGCGAGGGTGGCGTGCTCGCTCTCATGGCTCTCGCCCATCCCAAACCGACCCTTGATCGGCCAGATAGACGGCGTTTTATTATATATTTAGGCTTATTTGGCGCCGCGCTTCTCTACGGAGATGGCGTCATCACCCCCGCAATTTCCGTTCTGTCAGCCGTCGAAGGCTTGGGCGTAACGGCACCCCGATTGACTCCTTACATCGTCCCCATAGCCGTTTTGGTGCTCCTCCTTCTCTTTTTCCCTCAGCGTTTTGGCACAGAGCGGATTGGTAAAGCCTTCGGTCCTATTATCCTCGTTTGGTTTGCGACCCTCGCCATCTTAGGTCTTGGTAGTATTATTCAGACCCCTTCAGTGATGTGGGCTATCAATCCGTACTATGCCTTGGAATTTTTTGTCGCCAATAAAGGGACAGGATTTCTCGCTCTCGGCACCGTGTTTCTGGTCGTAACGGGAGGAGAGGCTCTTTATGCTGATATCGGGCACTTTGGAAGACAGCCGATCAACCTCGCTTGGTTTGCGATCGTGCTTCCCAGCTTGCTTTTGAATTATTTGGGCCAAGGCGCCTTGCTCCTCCGCGATCCCGCGGCGATCGCCAACCCCTTTTTCCATCTGGCTCCTAATTGGGCGAGCGTTCCGCTCGTGATCCTCTCGACCCTGGCGGCCATCATCGCGTCCCAGGCGCTCATCTCCGGGACCTATTCACTGACCCAACAGGCCATTCAATTGGGTTATCTGCCCCGACAACTGATAAAACACACTTCGAGTCACACCATTGGCCAGATCTATGTGCCTCGCGTGAATTGGACCATGCTGCTGGCGACGATCGCGCTCGTGCTCGCTTTTAATTCTTCAAGTGAATTGGCGGCAGCCTACGGTCTCGCAGTAACGGCTACGATGGTCGTCACGACCGTATTGATCTACTTTGTCGCCACCGATCGTTGGAAGTGGCCGGTTTGGGCGGCTCTGTCTATTTCCTGTGTATTCTTTGTGATCGACGCAAGTTTTCTAGCTTCCAATCTCGTGAAGATTTTTGAAGGCGGTTGGATTCCCATCGTCATCGCCTTGGTGATTTTCGTCTGCATGACGACCTGGCGGCGGGGACGCTTTATCTTAGGTCAAAGGCTCAAAGAGAAAGCGCAGCCGGTCGACGTCTTCATCGAGGAGCTTTCGAAGAATCCCATGCATCGCGTGCCGGGCGCGGCGATTTTCATGACGAGCGTTCCCAATGCAACTCCGCCCTCGCTCGTGCACAACATCAGGCACAATCACGTGATTCACGAGAAGACGGTGCTTCTCACCGTCATCACCGAAAGCATTCCCTACGTCGCTCCTGAAGAAGTGACGAGCGTGAATGAGGTCTATCCAGGAATTTACACGGTGCTCATGCGCTATGGTTTCATGGAGATTCCCAACGTGCCGGCCTCTCTCAATGCCGGGCTTCTGCCTTTCTTCAATCTCGAGTCGAAGCGAGCGACTTACTTTCTCGGACGCGAAACCTTGATGGCGACCAAACGACCAGGTATGGCGGTCTGGCGAGAAAAACTCTTTGCCTACATGACGAAAAACAGTCAGCGGGCGACTGATTTCTTTAAACTCCCCGCCGAACAGGTTTTTGAAATCGGTATCGTCGTCGAACTTTGACGTCTCTTCTCTTCGCTGGCTACCCTGCCAGCGAAGAGATAGAACGCGCCTCGTCTCACTTTGCAAACTCCGCCTCAGGACGCGAGCCAGCGTCCGATACCAAGAACGATGCCGAAGATAATGAGATAACTCGGATCGCAGCGTGTGCGCGTGAGCACCACTGTCGATCCAAGAGCTAGAAAAACCTGCGGTGCGCTCGAGAGCGAAACCTTGCCGAGAGACAGGAGCGTCAACACCATGAGGCCGAGCGCTCCGGCGTTGACGCCTTCCAGGAAAGAGCGGCTCCAGCTCACTGCCTGCCAGCGCGGCAGCAGCCAGGAGCCTCCCGCGATCATAATAAACGCCGGGAGAAAGATGCCGACGGTCGCCGCCACG
>CANJJY010000247.1 GCA_947474445.1 Oligoflexaceae bacterium | reverse complement strand
TTTTATCGGTCATGGGAATTGCCGCATTACTTAACATGGGACTTGTAGCCTTTATGGGCATTCTTTTGACTCATCGGATCGCAGGGCCTATGTATTCTCTTGTGCGTCATTTCCGAAGGATCGAAGACGGTCGTTGGTATGGTCAGATGAGGGTGAGAGAAGGCGACGACATGAAATACCTAGTTCGTAATTTTAATGCCATGCTCGAATCCATCAATCAACAGACTCATGTTGATTTCGAGAAACTGCGGCAAGTCCGAGAACTCTTGGTAGCCACTGAATGGAGTGATGCTGAAAAAGTATCGCGAGCCTTGATGGAAATCAAAGCTCTCGATGAGCGACTCCGCGGTCGACTGCATGAGAGTGATGACGACGAGTCAAATATGAGAACATAAAAAAATGTATATCGAACGGCTAACAGGCATATTTCAGGCCAATTTACCTATCGGCATAATCTTGGATGTGCAAGGCGTTGGCTATGGTATCGAGCTTCCTCTTTCGACTCTTTGTCAAATGCCCCGCGTCGGACAGACAGTCAGCCTTTGGATTTACACTCTCGTGCGGGAAGAGGCTTTTAGGCTTTTCGGGTTTCGGAATTTCGAGGATCGCCAAGCCTTTGAAATCCTTTTAAGTCTGAGCGGAGTCGGACCTAAAGTAGCGCTGGCGATACTTTCAACATTGACTGTTGGAGCTCTGGAGCGTGCAGTTACCCAAAATCAGCCGCGCATTCTCGAAAGTGTGCCTGGAGTGGGTCCCCGATTGGCTGAAAAGATTATTCTAGAACTGAAACCCAAGATGACCAAGTTGCGCGCAGCTCAGATGCTGGATCTGCAGGAAGAGAATGCAAGACTAGGGACGGACGCATTCAATGGAGTCATTGCTGATCCTGCGGAAGCATTCGCGCAATCCCAGGAATTACTCTTTTCCGACCTCATTTCGGCCCTTGAAAATTTAGGTTACAAAGAAAAAACAATCAATCCTTTGGTCAATAAGCTCCGTAAGGAAGGTTCTTCAAAAAACTTCCAAGATTTGATGCGGCAGGCTTTGCGCCAACTCAGTCAGGGCATTTCGGGCGTTGAAACAACCGAAGTTCTGAGCCAGTCCGTTCGCACTCAAAAGCGTCTCGAACTGGACGAGTCCGAGCTTTTTTGATCGCGAAAGGTCTTTATGGATCCTATTGAAATACGCATGCAAGTTCCCGAGCCACGTGCGCCACAAAATTTGAGCAAACCGAACTTGATCACTGGCGAAGATATCGCCGACCAACAGTTGCGCCCTAGTCGATTTGAAGACTATCCGGGTCAAGACACTGTTAAATCAAATTTACAGGTCTATGTCGCAGCAGCTCTCAAAAGGTCTAGCCCGCTCGATCATTCATTGTTCCATGGCCCTCCAGGCCTCGGGAAAACAACATTAGCGAAAATTGTGGCTTTGGAAATGCAGGCTCCTTTCTATCAAACGAGTGGTCCTTCTATTGATAAGCCGGGAGATCTCGCGGGAATCTTGGCTGGCATTGAACCGGGTGGCGTACTTTTCATTGACGAAATACATCGATTAACCATCACTGTCGAAGAAATTCTTTACTCGGCTATGGAAGACTTTTGCGTGGATATCCTAGTGGGGCAAGGTCCAACAGCTCGGACAGTTCGCATGCCGATCAACCCTTTTACGCTCATCGGTGCAACGACTCGTATGGCAAGCTTGTCAGCCCCTTTGTTAAGCCGCTTTGGAATTCAGGAGCATCTAGAATTTTATGAGGCTGATGCTCTAGCCCAGATTTTGCAACGAAGCGCTCGGCTTTGGGGAGTTGAGCTCGCTGAAGACGGTGCTATGGAATTGGCGAAGCGATCACGCGGCACGCCGCGTATAGCTAATCGTCTACTTAGGCGCGTTCGTGACTTTGCTGACTTTCACGGTCAACGTACCCTTCACTGCGATATTGTCGATCTCACTCTCAATCGCTTGCATATCGATCGGGGAGGCTTAGACAAAATGGATAGACGTATTTTGCGTATGATTCGTGATCGTTACAAGGGAGGGCCGGTCGGAATAGAAGCACTTGCGGCAACCATTGGCGAAGAACGCAGTACTATTGAAGATGTCTATGAGCCATTTCTAATGCATCAAGGATATATGAGGCGGGGTCCTCGGGGGCGCGAACTCAGCGCAGAAGCCGTGCATCATCTGGAATTGGTAGGAGATATGCCTTAAGAACTTCATTTATGTAGAATTAACCTCATCTTCATTTGTGTTTGCCAGAATGCGTCGCTATCATGAGCCGCTTTCAAATTAGATCCGTTAGCAGGAGGTCGTTCATGAAGCGTCAGTTGGGATTATGTGGCTTTTTGGGTCTGCTTTTGCCCGTCCATTTGTCAGCAGCGACAGCTGCCGTAGAAGTCGAAGTTGGTGGGGAGTATCACTTCAGTCTCGTCAATACTGATGATGGCTTGAATACTGATGCAGCAAAAATCAAAAAAACAGAGTTTGGCGTAAAAGCGGCAAAATTGGCTCTGAGAGGTAAGCTTACTGATCAAATCACCTGGAATGTTTTGGCTCAACTCGATAAGTCTCCGGCGCTAGAACGGTATTGGCTCACGAATAAGCTTACAGATCAATTCGATGTATCCGTGGGCGTTCAGAAAATTCGCACTTATGGTTGGCATCGAAAATTGACCAGTAGTCTTACGCCAGTCAAGGGAGCTTATCTTGCTTATAACCCCTATCCTGATGTCATGGCTGTAGATTTTGCTTACAAGATAGCTGGGCAATCAGTGGCGTTTACTCTTGCGAAAGATTATTCGGATCAAACCGCTCCTTCAGGATCGGGTGCTACTGCTACGACCGGTTGCACCGCTTCTGGTGCGGGTTGCAAGTCATGGAATGGCCGCGATGTTCAAAAGCAACCTGCTTTCTTGCTCGAATGGATCGGTAGCTTTGGTGAGCTACAACCGCTGGTCCAAGCCTCTTCTTACGACTTAGGTAAAAGCTCCATTGTTTCTGCAGGGCTTCGATATAAGAACGAAATACTGGATTCATATATTGACTACACGCTCGATACACGCGTGAAAAAAGGCCTTGATCCGGTAACGGGTGATGCTAGAGAAGAAAAAAATAAAATTGGAGGTTTAGCTGTTTACGGTGAATTTAAGGCGGGTGCTTTGTCGCCGTACTTAATGTTCACCACTCTCGATGTCGCTGACTACACAGCTGAAGGCGCGAAAGAACCCAAAGTTAATTCCTCGGCCACTAAGCTCGACGATAATGAGCAAACTATAGCTCTCGGGACCTACTTTGAAAATTGGGGTGCGCTCTATCGTCCTTATGTCGGTATTGCGAGCGTGAAAGGCAAATATGTAAAGGATGCGACGGCAGGGACGGAAGAAGATCGGACTCGATTGGACCTCATGGCAGGATTAACGGGTAAATTTTAATATTCGTCGCAAAAACGGCACATAACGAAGGCTCTGGGCATCCTGTTCCAGGGCCTTTTCTTTTGCGATCCTACCTGTTTCGACGAACGTCTCTCCCTTATCTATAGCCGACTTTACCTTGATTAATTTTTGCGGACCCCGGATGGTTGAGCTGAATCGGAAGGGGTATGACCTTTATGCAAGTATCTTGGCGTTCGACGAGTTGGAGCAAGTCAGTTGCCGCGAGTTTTATCGGCCTGATATGCTTGGGAAATATCTGGTATGTAGATACGCTTTTTGGCCGAGTAGCCCCGAATTGGCTCCAATCTGTCTTCGGTGCTAATTTGATTTGGCTTTTTATGAGTGCCTTTGGTCTTATTTGGCACATAATGCGGGCATGGTTATTTTCCCCTGCAAATAAGGCAGAAGAAGTGAAGGAGGAAGAATAACGATGCCGATAGCGCTGCGTTATGAGCAGGGGACTTTAACCTTTGTTCCTGAGCCGGGTCCATGGATTGCAGAGATGCCCTGGTTTCGTTTCGATTCGCGGACAAAGAGCTGGAGGGCATCGGCCCATTCCTATCGCGAGATTGTTGTCCACGCAGTGCAGCATAAGATTGCTATCCTTGATGAAGCACGCCGCTATCAAGCATTGCCTTTGATTTTGAAAGAATCGATCGTGCCGCGCGACCACCAACGCGACGCGCTTGTTGCCTGGCGGCAGCAGCAATCCCGAGGAGTCGTTTCCCTTCCTACGGGCGCGGGCAAAACGATATTGGCAGTTCTTGCCATGGTGGCCACACAAAGGCCAACTCTGATCATCGTTCCTACCATTGATTTGCTGCACCAGTGGCAGACAATATTAATGCGCTATTTCGAGGGGCCTATAGGTGTGCTCGGCGGCGGCATGCGCGACCTCCAGCCGCTGACGGTCGCAACTTACGATTCTGCTCACATCATGGTTGAATCCATCGGTCATCGTTTTGGATTGCTCGTATTTGATGAGTGTCATCACCTTCCTGCGACTCAATATCAAATGATTGCGCGGGGGTCGATCGCTCCCTTTCGTCTTGGGTTATCGGCCACAGTTGAGAGGACTGACGGGCGAGAAGACCTCATCTACGAGTTGCTGGGAGGTCTTTGTTACGAAGGCCAGATTCGCGATATGGTCGAGCGGGTACTGGCACCTTACGATGTGGTCAGCGTTCAAGTCCCTCTTTCACCTGAAGAGTCGGTTGCCTATCAAAAATCTCGGGCTACCTATACCCAGTTTATTCGCCGACACCGCATTGATTTTTCTGGGCCTGATGGCTGGCAAGACTTCATCCGTAAGTCGGCCACTTTGCCTGGTGGAAAAGAAGCGATGGACGCCTATCGCGATCAAAAGCGACTCGCTCAAGGAGCGGAGGGAAAACTAGACGAACTTTGGCGTATTCTGCAGAAGCATCGGCAAGACCGCATCATAGTTTTTACGCAAGACAATGCCATGGCCTACCAAATAGGACGTGCTATGGTATTACCGGTCCTTACCCATCAAACTAAGCCTAAGGAAAGAAAGCTATTTCTGGAGGCCTTTCGCGATGGAAGCTTGAACGTATTAGTCACTTCCAAAGTCCTTAACGAAGGAGTAGACGTACCTGAAGCCAGTGTCGGTGTAGTGATTTCTGGCAGTGGTACGGTTCGAGAGCACGTTCAAAGATTGGGCCGCATTTTGCGACATCAAGATGGCAAGCGTGCCATTCTCTATGAGGTTATCTCTAAAGATACGAGCGAGTATTACGTCAACAAGCGACGTAGGAATCACCATGCTTACCAAAGACCTTCTCAAGTACAGCATACGAGGGGATAGAGTTTTTCCCAAATATATAAAGCCCGTAGAGCCTCACTATCGGGCACTTGCGGCTGAGCTTGAATCCAATTTTAATGCATTTGTTGGGCGCAAGTTTCGCGATTTGAACGACGAGCTTAGGCAGCATAAGGATGCTAGCGATGTCGTATTTCAGGGCTTTTGTAAGCTATTGGAAGACAGGTGTACGTTTGGCGAACCTGATGAAGCGATAGAAAAGAAGCGATGGGATTGGATGAAAGCCGCGCAAGAACTTCGACAATCCGATTTCGAAAACTATAGAGATTTTCAACTTCAGCTCGAACAATCCTTTGCCTGTGATTTTGCTACAATAGAATCAGAGCTTTATGGAGATCTTGCTGAAAATCGAGCGATTGTTTCGTTTGAGATGCCAGATGATGGAAGCCTCTTGCATCGCTATAATCTCTCTCAAATCCAGGGCTTACTCCTTCGATCTCAAAAAGTCTCGATAACGATTCAATCGTCTGACGTATTGAGTCGTCGCCGTCTCTTGCAAAAGCTGAGGTTTTGCCGCCTCTTCGCTGAGTTTCCTGACGAATCGAGTAAGGACACTCTTTCACTTGTTATATCAGGACCCTTAACTATTTTTGAGCAAGCGCAAAGTTATGGCCTCCGATTGTGCAATTTTTTCCCCTATGTTCTTTTCTTTAATAAGTGGATTCTCGAAGCGGAGGTCCGGTTGGGTCAAAAGACCGTCGAGCTCAAAGTCGACAGCAGTAGGCCCATTGCGAGTCATTACAAAGAATTTAACGGGTATATCCCCGAAGAATTTAAAGCCCTGCTGGACAATTTCAATCAACTGTCATTAGCAGCTCGTAAAGGTTGGACAGCTGAAGAAGGTCGCGAGAGTTTTAATTTGGGAAGGCAGAATTATTGTATCCCCGATTTCACCTTTCAGCATACGAGTGGTGTGCAGAGGCATTGCGAGCTCTTTCATCGATGGCATAAGAATGAGCTGAAACGAAGACTTGGCCAGATGCCAAGCGAGCAAGCGGATACTTTTTTCTTTGGCATAGCAAAGGAGCTGTTAAAAGATCCCGAACTTGAAGAAAAGCTTGCACAATTTCAACTGGCAAACGTAAGTACCTTTACCTTTCGACAGTTTCCGACGGTCAAGGCAATTATGACCTACTTAGCCACGGTGAAAGTTGAGTAGAGAATGATATAATCAAGGAGAGCTCGCCCTTTCCCTGTTGAGGTTTTTTTGAAAGAGCTTTTTGGCCTTTAGTGGCTTGTAAGGATAAAGGAGAAAGGCCTTTGACTAGTGTAGATAACACCCGTATCAAGGATAAGGAGGCTGAATTGATCAGCCTTAAAAAGAAAGTGAAAGCTCAAAAAGAGCTGAGCTCGGGGAGTGATACGGATCTCTTGGAGAATGAATTGACCCAAGAGCCTGTCAAAGTCGAGCGCAAGAGTCGAACTGAAGAGTTGATCGACATTCTTGAAAAAGCTCGCGGCAAGAGACTTTTGGTATGCATCAAGGGATATCCAGATCCCGATAACATAGCAACCTCGCTTGCCCTTAGTTACATGGCTGCTCAATTTGATATCCAGTCAACGATTCTGCATTTTGAACAAATCTCACATCATGAGAATCGAGCTCTCGTTAAAAAGCTGGAT
>CANJJY010000246.1 GCA_947474445.1 Oligoflexaceae bacterium | reverse complement strand
CGGGGATAGACCGGAAGCTATTCGCATCATGCGCGAGGTCGCCCTGATGCCTTTGGCTGATGCCAATACGAAAGAATCTCTGAGGCTGCTCGAGAGTGGGGGCGAGCAGCCTTTCAAAATTCGCATGTTCTATTCTTTTCAATTCTAAGAGAGATGACCGAGATCAGGCGCCGTAATCTTGAGGCGCGCGAGGATTTCCTGGAGGCGCGGCCCATCGAGAGCCTTGAGGGTCGCACGGCAGCTTGCCATCAGATCGAGAGTCTCGGGCGCGCCTTCAAACGTCAGATGCACCCGCGCCTCTTGGCCTCTATCGTCGAGGACGAGAGCCCGGCCCTTGGTTTTTCGCGCCCCAGCATCATAGTCAAAGAAAGCTGCGAAGGGCATCGTACAATCTCCCCCGAGCATTTCCAATATTTTCCTCTCAAGACTGGCGCAGGCATAGGTTCGCGCATCGCTCAAGGCGGCGATAGCCGTCCGGGCCGGACTGTCTTCGAGCGTTTCGATCGCCAGTGCACCTTGCGCGGCGCAGGGTACAAACCATTCGGAATCAATCAGCCGATGCGGCAAATCACGAAGTCCGAGTCGCTCCAGGGATGCAGCGGCTAGGATAAGGCCATCCCACTCGCCTTCGTTGAGCTTGCGGATCCGCGTATCGACGTTGCCGCGAATCGGTACGACTTCGATGGGATTCGGGAGAGCCTTCAGCAGAGACTGACGCCTCAGACTGGCCGTCGCCACAGTCAGAGGACCGAGGGCGATCAGTTGCTCGCGGCTGATATGTTCACCTGCAGGCAGCTTGAGGCGAGCGAGGCTCTTGGGATTAAAGATCAAAGCATCCTGCGGCAGATGGCGCGGCAAGATCGCCGCCAGGGTGAATCCAGCTGGGACGCGTGCCGGCAAATCCTTGAGACTGTGAACGGCGAGATCGCTGGCCCCCGCTTTCAAGGATTCTTCGAGTTCGCGGACAAAAAGACCCTTGCCGCCGATTTCGTGTAGGAAGCGATCCTGAACGCGATCACCGGTGGTTTTGATGACGTTGAGTTCGCAGGTGATGCCCTGCTTTTGCAAGAGTTGAGTCACGTAGTTGGCCTGCCAAAGAGCAAGCTGGCTGCCGCGGGTCGCAATGCGCAGGGGGCGAGGTGTTTGCATATTATTCGGTCCGTTGAAAAAGGCTTTTGAGAGCATCGGCCAAATGTTCTGAGGTAACGCCACTAGGGGGATTATGCACGACGCGGCCGGCGTCGGCAGTGATTTTTTGAATGACAGATCGCAGCATGCTTTCTACGGCTTTGACCTGACCTTCCTCAAGCTGCGTGAGGGGCGCACGGCCAAAGGATTTCTGGAATTCCTGCAGGGCGAGAGCGTCGAGGTACTCGCGAAAGCTGGCGAGCGCCGGCTTCAGATTCATGCTCTGTAGCCATCGCTCAAAGGCCGTGGCATTTTCCACGACGATCTGCTTGCCTATTTCCGCAGCTTTGCGCCGTTCTTCAAAGTTCTCACCGACCACCTGTTTGAGGTCGTCGATATCAAAAAGGTAAACGTCCTCGAGCTGGGCACAGGCCGTATCGATATCGCGCGGGAGAGCGATGTCGATCAGGAACACGGGTTTACCGCCGCGGACCGCCTGGGACTTTTGAATCCGGGCCTTATCCAATACGATGTCATTGGCCGCGGTGCAGCTGATCACGACGTCAGCCAGGGGAAGAGCTTCATTGAGTTCTTCCCAGGGATAAGCGAGGCCGATGCCCACCTTCTCGACCAGAGCTTCGGCGCGAGAGAGCGTGCGGTTGCAAAAAAACAATTGGCGCGGCTGATATTTGACGAGGTATTTGGCAGCGACTTCTGCCATCTCACCAGCACCGACGACGAGCACACAGCAATCTTTGATCTGACCGTACACGCGGTTCGCCAAATCGATTGCGGCATGGCTGATCGAAACCGGGCGTTTGCCGATATCCGTCTGGCTACGAACGCGTTTGGAAGCGGAAAAAGCGTCCTGCGTGAGGCGCTTTAAGATAGGTCCCAGAGTGCCACTCTCTTGAGCGAATTGAGCGGCGTCTTTGAACTGTCCGGCAATCTGCGTCTCGCCCAGGACCAATGAATCGAGGCCGGCTGCGACACCGAAGGCATGGCGCGCCGCTTCCTTTTGCAGGTAGTGATAGCTCCGATTCTTGATTTCTTCATCGAGATCAGCTTTCTGCTTCGGGCAGTAACGCTGCAGATCGATGAACACCTCTTTGAGCTGATGAGCCGTGACAGAAGAGTCTTCCATCACGCCGTAGATTTCGAGGCGGTTACAGGTCGACAGCACCATCACTTCTTTTACGTGATGCTTGGCAATGACTTGCGGCAGAGACACTTCGATGTCTTCGCGACTCAAAAATAAAGATTCACGAAAGTCCAGCCCTGCGGACTCGTGATTGGTTCCGATGCAAAATAATATCGGTGTCTTTTCGCTCAAACTCTTAACTCCAGTTACTGAGACCGAAAAGCCCAATGGCCAGGAGTACAAAGCCCGCAATTGTCATCCACGCCAAGCGTTTGGCCGATATATTGAATATATTGCGGCTGATGAGAGTGGCTAGATACCAGAACCAAACCATGAACGCCCAGAGTATTTTACCCAGGAGCGTGTCGCGGTCGCCATCGAAATAAAATTGCCAGTAAACCGCGCCCATGATCAGGCCGGACGTAAGGAGGGAAAAGCCGAGCCAGATACTGATGATGAGAGCCTGACTCAACTTGCTGATGGAGATTTGCGTGTGCTGGAGACGATTGAGCTGCTTTTTCTTCAAAGCTTGCTGCTGCATCAGATAGAACACGGCGATGCCGAAAGCTATGATAGCGAAAGCCTCACCGAGGACGCTGCTGAGAATATGAACAGCCAGCAAAGTCCCTGAGCTCGATGCCGCACCGGGGATGGCGCCGTGCGGCGCTCCGAAAAACAGCTGAACGAGGAGGATGAGAGTCGATAGAGGAGCGACGATCGTGCTGAGGATACGAACCTGGAAGAAAAGCTGCGCGAGGATGGTGATCCAACCGAGCGAGGTGATGAGGGCAAAGCCGCTCGTCAGGTGATTGAGGTCGAGGTAAAACGCGCTGATCGTATTGCTGGTCATCAGGCAGGTGCCGAGGACAAAGAAGACGTAAGCCGTTTTGTTGATAATATAGCGCGTTCGCTGCGTCGCGAAACTATGAAGGGATAAGAGAGAGGCGAGCGCGAAGGCTATCAGGGCCGAGATCACGCCGATATGATAGAGGTTCACGGGAGGCTCCTCAGTCGTTAGGGGCCTAGAGCCCTGGGCTACGAAGTTATGTCACACAAAGAAGGGTTGGCTCAAGCGCGAGATCGCCTCATGACTTTAAAGTCACCGTCCGGTCATCGAGTCACTTGGGCTGCCTTGGAAAATCTCGAAGTCCTCGGCCAAGCGGGTAGCTGGTTCTACGGCCCACTTCCATTATACGTCTTTCGCGTCGAAAGCGCCGGCACAGCGCTAGGCAATTTCTGACCTGTCCAGCCGCTGTCGCAGAAAAAAAATGCACCACCCCTTAACTTTTAAAGAAGTGCGCCGAAGGGTGTCCAAGGTTGGAACATGATGGGCCGGCGAACGCAGCCGATCGATCCAAGGGGGAGGCGCAGTAAAATGAAGCATATCAATTGGAAAATTCTGATGAAACGATCCGAACACGATCTGCAAAACGTGCAGGATCTCATCCAAGGCTTTCTCGAAGCGACTCCGGACCGCATCCGATCCTTGCAAGAAGCCATACAGCTCGAACACGCCTACAGCGTCGAGCACGCGGCCCACGCCATCAAAGGCTCGGTGCTCCCCTACGGAGCCGCGCAGATCATCGCCAAAGCTTCTGAAATCGAATCCATGGGTGGGCGCGGTGAGTTGGAAGACGCTGAATCGTGCATGGGCGAACTGCGCTATCTGCTCGATGAGCTCTATGACGATCTTTGGTATGTGCTCGATAAGAAAGTGACGGTCAAACCGGAAAGCCGGCTGCTTGCTCCGCTCGACTAGCGCGACCGAGACGATTCGACTCCCCGCAGAGAAAAAAAACAGAGGAGGCAATTTTTGCCCCCTCTTTTTCGTTTTCAGTTTTCAAAAAGGCAGGCTGTCGTAGTTTTCTATAATCTCTTTGAGCGTGGCGAGATACTTAGATCCCCCTTCACCATCGATCACGCGATGATCGAAGGTCAGACTCATGTACATCATCGGTCTGACGGCGATCATATCATCGACGATGACCGGCCTTTTAACCGCTGCACCAATCCCAAGAATGGCGACCTGCGGTTGGTTGATGATGGGATTGGAGGTGATGCTGCCCCAGCCGCCTGGATTCGTAATGGAAAAAGTTCCACCTTGAACGTCGTCGGGTTTGAGCTTCTTACTGCGAGCGCGAACCACCAAATCATTGAGGCGTCTGGCGATGCCGAGTAGACTCAAATCGCCGGCTTGCTTGATCACCGGCACGATCAATCCGTTGTCGAGAGCCACGGCGCAGCCGATGTTGATATCTTTTTTCCAAAGGATGTCATAGCCATCGACCGAGGTGTTGATGATGGGGTGTTTTTTGATCGCTTCGACCGCAGCGTGAATAAAGAAGGGCGTGAGGGTCAGCTTAAAGCCTTCCTGTTTTTGAAAGGCATCTCTGTGTTTTTCGCGGATGGCGGTAATGCGATGCAGATCCATTTCAAAGACCGTGGTGACGTGCGGTGATGTCCGCACCGACTCCACCATATGATCGGCGATCAGTTGCCGCATGCGATTCATCGTTTCGCGACGCACGGGAACACCCTCGAGAGATTCTTGACCGCTGTCGGTCACGCTCAGTTTCAGAGCCGTGCTGGCCGGCGCGACTTCGATGCGCGTGCGCATGGTCGGGGTGCTCGTCTCGAGGAGCGCTAGGGGTGCCGCTGGAGTCAGTTCGTGCTCGAGTATATCTTTTTTGGTAATGCGACCGTTCATCCCAGAACCCTGCACCTGCTGCAGATCGATGCCGCGTTCCTTGGCGATCTTCCGCACCAGTGGCGACGAGCGCTGATGCCCCTGTGAGTCGAGACCGTCCTCACTCTTGACGAGCGGCAGAGGGGGAGCCTTCGGCGTTACAGCGGCGGGCGGGGTCGCTGCAGGCGCTGCCTGGCCTTTTTTTGCCGGCGCGCCGGCCGCGGGAGTAGCTACGGCCGCGGAGTCGGCGATATAAGCGATGCATTGATCGACTTTGACCACAGTGCCGATAGGAGCGAGAACGCGCACGAGAATGCCGGCTGCAGGCGCTGGAATCTCGGTGTCGACCTTGTCCGTCGACACTTCGAACAGCGGCGCATCTTTCTCGACTCTCTGACCCTCGGCGACGAGCCAGTTGGTTAGAGTCGCTTCGAATACACCCTCGCCCATTTGAGGCAATAAGACTTCTGTCATTTCCGACATGGTTTGTTCTCCGCTTTCTCGTGTGGTAGCTCCCCGCCTTTGGTCAAAAGCGGACGGCCCAGTCAGGAACCAGCATTATAAATGAATGGCCCCGCCCAGCGCTACATGCGCTGCTTCCATGACAGTCTCGGAAATGGTCGGGTGCGGGTGAATCGTGTGACCGATTTCATCGATCGTCGTTTCCAGCACTTTGCCCAGAGCAAATTCAGCGATCATTTCCGTGGCTGTGGCCCCGACGATGTGAACGCCGAGAATCTCGCGATACTTGGGCTCATAGACGATTTTGACAAAGCCGATCGTCGCATCTTCGATCTTAGCCTTGGCCATCGGTGCAAAGGGGAATTTAGCCACCTGATATGGAATCTTATCCGCCTTGGCCTTATCCTCGGTGATGCCGATGCTGGCCACTTCTGGATAGCAATAGATCGCGCTTGGATTTGCCGCATAATTGATCAGTGGCGGCTGATGGCCCGCCATGACTTCGACCGCGTGATAGGCCTCAGCCGATGCGGTGTGGGCGAGTGCTGGCGTGGCGATGATATCGCCGATGGCGAAGATATGCGGAACCTGCGTCCGGTAATGTTCATCGACCTTGATAAAGCCGCCGCGCTCGGTGCTGAGCCCCACCTTGCCGAGTCCGACGTCATCGGTGACAGCGTCGCGACCGATAGAAAGCAAAACTTTGTCGAAGAAACGATCTTCCTTGCCCTCGACGGAGAGTTTCACGCGCTTGCCATCATCGACGACGCCGAGCAGTTTGCTGCCCGTTTCGATGACGACGTTTTGCTTTTTCAGCGTGCGTTCCACTTCTTTCACGCATTCGCTATCTTCAGTCGGCAGAATCTGGGGCGCCATCTCAATGATTACGACTTGACTGCCCATGCGACCAAACAGCGATGCGAATTCGGTGCCGACCACGCCGCCGCCGACAACCGCCAATGTTTTGGGGATGTGATCGATGGAGAGAATGTGATCGGAATTCAAAATATTTTTGCCGTTCGAGCGGGCGAAGGGCAATTCCTTGATCCGCGAACCGGTCGCGAGGAGTACGAATTTGGTTTGGAGCACAGTCTGCTTGCCAGCTTTGTCCGTGACGCTGACCGTCGTCTTGCTTTCGAGGCGGCCGTGGCCCTCGTAGGTCGTGATATTGTTTTTCTTCATGAGAAAACGCAGACCCTTGCGCTGCTGATCGACGATTTTCTCTTTGCGTTCCAGGATGCGTTTCCAATCGAAGGCAGGTTTGCCGATGGAGAAGCCCTGCTCTTCGAGATGCTGAAGCTTGTCCCACGTTTTAGCGGCGTGAAGCAGAGCTTTGGTCGGAATACAGCCCCAATTGAGACAGGTTCCGCCGAGATGTTCGGCTTTTTCAACCAAAGCTACTTTTAAGCCCATCTGGGCGGCTTTCAAGGCTCCGACTTCGCCACCGGGTCCTGAACCTATCACCACGAGATCAAAGGATGTCGACATGGATACTT
>CANJJY010000245.1 GCA_947474445.1 Oligoflexaceae bacterium | reverse complement strand
TTGTCTTCGAGCCCACGAAGATCGCTATCGATACTCCTCATCTAACTACTCCCTATAGAGAACGAGGCACTCAAGGCCTCTTAGTCATCAGTATGGTACTAGTAATGGCAGGTGACGCAAGCAATGGGCGCCTTGTTAGCCTGGTGGCATTCGACACACCAGCCCATTTGTAGAGACTTCGCCTGATACACGGTCGTCATATTCTCAACGTCCCCGTGACACTGCTGACAAGGAATCCCGTTTTTGAATTCAGGATTATCCTTCGATTGAAATTGAATATGAGGTCGGTGAGAGAAGCGAACGAAGTCGGGAAGATCGTGAACCTTCGTCCAAGCGATTGCCTCTTTGGCATCCCATTTAGCCTTGAGAAACTTGATCGGCTCTTTGTCAGTGCGCACATATTGGTGACAGCCCATACAAGTATTCATAGGGGGAATACCAGCTGAAGCGGAACGACGGGCGGCGGAGTGACAATATTCGCAGGAAATCTGCCGATTCTTAACGTGGAGATTGTGAGGGAACTCGATCGGCTGCTCAGGGTGATAGCCGACATTGTCGACTGTATCGCCAGGTGTCCACCAGTTGGTCCAGAACTTATGGCCCCGACCGCAACCACTGGTAATTAGCAGCGCCGTAAGCACGACCAGCTTTGCCAGGTGTGAAAAAGACTTACTCACAGTAGCCAACGACAGCCTCCTTAAAGGAAAGAACATTATCTCGGGATACTCTCTCGTTCACGCAGGGAGCCGAAGCGACTCGCGAGCCTGTATCAAAAAGGCGATTTCTCACGTGATGCCTTCGCCTGAGCATGGGATGACGCTCTCTTGTGACCGCCTTTGTTATCACAATTCCTACCCAGCGCCAATCAATTTGTCGACGCAACTCAGCTAAGAGTCTTAGCTAAATTTCTTTACAGCTTGCGTGTCCCGCTCGCTGTGAAAGTTGCATATTCAAACCGATGAACCGAGCCATGACATCCTACAACTTCAGAACCAGCTGAGCTAGGCCTCAGATAAATAAAGGACGATTCTAAAACAGAATCCTCTTGCTCACCACCAAGAAACAGTTCTCTTCGGCAGAGAGTTTTGCGACAATTCCCGGCGTCGCTTCGCCTCGTCGACCAAGCGGAGGGCGGCGGCACGAGGACGGCAGAACGGACTGAGGCGCGAGGACGGGACGGGTCATCCTTCACGAGAGGGAATCCAAAAAATTTCGAACCGATTTCTAGCAGACGATAAGGACAAGATCTATGGACTTCCAATTATCCGACGCGATGGTACCCCGAGGTGATCAGCCCCAGGCCATTGAAGGCATAGCCCAGTCACTTGAAAGCGGCGCCAAGCATTCCATCCTCCTTGGCGTCACCGGTTCGGGTAAGACTTTCACGATGGCTAACATTATAAAGCGCATGCAGCGGCCCACTTTGATCATTGCGCCGAACAAGACGCTGGCGGCGCAGCTATTCACAGAATTCCGGCAGCTCTTTCCGCAGAGCGCTGTTGGTTTTTTCATCAGTTACTACGATTACTACCAACCTGAAGCTTATATCCCCGGATCAGATACTTATATTGCTAAAGACGCCCTGATCAACGACGACATCGACAAAATGCGCCATGCTGCGACCCAAGCGCTTTTCGAACGGCGTGATTCCATCATCATCGCCAGCGTCAGCTGCATCTACGGCATGGGCTCGCCCGAGAGTTATTCCAGCCTCGTCGTCAAAATCGCAGTTGGTGACCAAACGGCGCGCAACACCTTTCTGCGGAGTTTGATCGATATTCAGTATACCCGTAACGATGTCGCTCTCCAGCGGGGTACCTTTCGAGTCCGCGGCGACGTTGTGGATATCTTGCCTTCCCACCAAAAAGATCATGGCATCCGCGTCGAATTTTTCGGCGATGAAATCGAGGCTATTTCGATTTTTGATGTGTTGACTGGCAAAAAGCAAAAACTAGTCGAGTCGCTGTCGATCTATCCCAATTCGCACTATGTGACAGAACGCGGGGATATGAAGGCGATCATTCGCGAGATTCTGTCCGATCTTGGCGTCCGTCTGCGCGAACTCAAAGAGCAGGGCAAACTCGTTGAATACCAAAGGCTCGAGCAGCGGACGATGCACGATGTCGAGCTGCTGGAAGAGCTCGGCTTTTGTCCAGGAATCGAGAACTATTCCCGCTACCTCACAGGTTCGCTACCTGGTTCCCCCCCTCCGACCTTGCTCGACTACTTTCCCGATCACTTCTTAACTATTATCGACGAAAGTCATATCACCGTACCGCAAATTGGAGCGATGTTCCGCGGTGACCGCGCCCGAAAAGAGACGCTCGTGAATTTCGGATTCCGTCTCCCGGCAGCCCTCGATAACCGACCCTTGAAGTTTGAAGAATTTCTGGAGCGGACCGATCGCATCGTCTACGTCTCAGCCACGCCAGGACGCTATGAGCTCGAACAGACTGGCGGACTCTTTTTTGAGCAGGTCATCCGACCGACTGGCCTCGTCGATCCATCGATCGAAATACGGCCGACGACCCATCAGGTCGACGATCTTCTGAACGAGATTCGAAAGACCACGGCTAAGGGCATGCGCACCTTGATCACGACGCTGACCAAGCGCATGGCCGAGGATCTTTCGTCTTATTATAAAGATCTGGGTATCAAAGCTCGTTATCTGCATTCCGATCTCGACAGCATTGAACGCTCTGAGATCCTTCGCGATCTTCGCAAGGGGGTGATCGACGTCTTAATTGGGATCAACCTTCTTCGCGAAGGACTCGACCTTCCCGAAGTGAGCCTGGTTGCGATTATGGATGCTGACAAGGAAGGCTTTCTCCGCTCGCGTTCCTCGCTCATCCAAACGGTGGGACGCGCCGCGCGGAACGTCGAGGGTCACGTGATTTTTTATGCGGATAGGATCACCGATTCAATCCGTGCCTGTCTCGACGAGACGGATCGCAGGCGCAAGATTCAAATCGCTCACAACCTCGCGCACGGCATCACACCCGAATCGATTCAAAAGGAAATGCAGCCCGGTCTGCGCGAAATCTATGGCCTGAGCAGTGACGATGGACAGCGGCCCAAGGCAGAGGTCGACAAGCTCCTGAAAGAAAACGATGTGAAAAGCGTCAAGGAACTCGAAAAGCTGATCACGCGCAAATCCAAAGAGATGCAGAAGTTGGCGGCCGAGCTCGAATTTGAAAAGGCGGCCGAGCTGCGCGATACCATCGCCGCTCTCAAGGATACGCTGCTCGCTTACATGGACCAGACAGAGGCTACCTCGTGAACAAGATCGTGGAACAGAAATTGAGCCAGCTGCCGACCGATGCCGGCGTCTATCTTATGAAGAATAAGAAAGGTGCGATCATCTATGTCGGCAAGGCTAAAAATCTGCGCAATCGCGTTTCGAGTTATTTTCATAGCGCCCAGCAGCACACCTCTAAAACCCGGGCCTTGGTCGCTGAAATCACCGACTTTGATCTGATGCTGACCATGACCGAGGTCGAGGCCCTGCTGCTCGAACGTACCTTGATCCGGCATCACAAACCCTACTTCAATATCCTCCTGCGGGATGACAAGGAATATCCCTTCATCCGCGTTTGTCTAGAAGATCCCTGGCCGCGTCTCGAAAAAGTGCGCCGGCGGAAGGACGATGGCGCGCACTATATTGGCCCCTTTGGCAGCGCTTCTCAGCTCAGCGTCATGCTCAGGCAGGTCTATCGCATCTTTCCCCTGATCCGCTGCTCCCCGCACGAGTTTCGCGCAGCGACGCGGCCCTGCAATTATTATCATATGAAAATGTGTCTCGGCCCTTGCACCTTGCCAGTCGATCGCGATGTTTATATCTCGCTGATCAAGTCGGCCATGTCACTGCTGGAAGGCAATGTGAGCTCCTTGCTCTCCGAACTCAAAAAAAAGATGCGGACGGCCTCGCAGGCTGAACGCTATGAAGAAGCCGCTCTCCTCCGCGATCAATTGAAGGCCGTTGAGCAAATCGGTCAGAATCAAGTCGCGATTCTCACCGACACGGTGGATGCCGACATCATTGGGATCGCCGCGAGTGACAGTCATATAGCTTTCCACGTCTTGACCGTGCGGCAGCGAACTCTGCTGGGCGGAGACCACTTTATCGTGCCCACCTCGCCGGACAGCCTCCAGGAAGCTCTCGAGTCTTTTATTCTGCAGTACTATGCAAATCGCGTTACACCCGCTCGCATCATTGTCGGCGATACGACGGACCTCAGCCGTGATCTCGGCGTCGTCATCAGTCAAGGTCAAGCTATTTTGAGCGATATCGTCATGGCTAGTCGCGGCGAAGAGCGCGATCTTTTGGACATCGCCGAGAAGAACGCCACGCATCAACTCGAGTCTGCTGTCAACGTCAAGCAACAGGCCGAAGTGGGACTTATGCTGCTGCAAGAAGCTCTGAGTCTACCCCGGCTGCCCGAACGCATCGAGTGCATCGACATTTCCAACCTCGGAGCGATGGCGATCGTCGCTTCCGATGTCTGTTTCATTCACGGCAAAGCGGCCAAGGAATTCTACCGCCGCTATGAAATCAAAACAGTCGAAGGAGCTCCGGATGATTTTGCCTCAATCCGTGAAGTGGTGCAGCGGCGCCTGGAGCGCGGGCTCCGCGACGATGATCTCCCCGATCTATTGATCATCGATGGGGGGCGGCCCCAGGTGCAGGCTGCTATGCAGGTCGTTTCGCAATTTCCACAGCTCGGTATGCCGCTCGTCGGTTTAGCGAAGAGTCGCAATGACAAGGGGCCGCGCGATGACTCGCGCAGTCTCGAGTCGAGCAAGGAGAGATTAGTACTCCCCGATCGCGAAGAGCCGATCGAACTCGAAGAAGGCAGCCCGGTCTTTCGCCTCGTGACGCGCATCCGCGATGAGGCGCACCGCTTTGCGATCACCTATCACAGAAAGAAGCGACAGGGCATCGCGCACCGCTCGATTCTCGACGAAATCCCCGGCATTGGACCGACTCTGAAGAAGCGTCTGCTCATCGAATTCGGCAGTGTCGAATCCCTGCGCGCGGCCAGTCTCGAGCGCCTGCAAAACGTCAAGGGTCTCAACGAAAAAGCCGCCCTCAATCTCTTCACGGCCTTACATCAGGAACAGACTTCTTGAGGCGGCGAGAAAAAGGTGGAAACAGCTTTACCCCAGACTTTATAGCTGCTAAAAGGACGCTGCTTATCCTCCCCAAAGGAGCTTCTCATGCAGCCCCGTATGGCACCGAAAACGCTCAGTATCGTGAAAAACCGCACCTATTCTCCTGAGGTCATCGCCCGTCAGGCCGAAATGCTGAGCAACCGCGTTAAGAAAACCTTTCGCCGTCTCCACGGCTCGTTCGAGAAGCGTCAGATAGGCGTTTTTCGACTTTATGATTGGGAAATTCCTGAAATTAGGGCCGTCGTCGACTGGTACGAAGGTCACCTCGTCGTGGGCGAATACGTCCGCGAGCAGACCGAAGGAACCAACTGGCTCGAGATCATGGGTGAGGCCGTGGCGAAGGCCTTGCAAGTGCCTCCAGAAAAGCTGCATCTGCGCCGCCGCAGTACGCGCCCCAAACAGGGTGAACGCTATCAAAAGCAAGCGACCGCTGGGACAGGCGAGCGCTTCATCGCCCGCGAAGGCGATCTCCGCTTTTGGGTTGATCTCGATTCCTATCTCGACACCGGCCTCTTTGCTGATCATCGCAAGACGCGCGCGATGGTGCGCGAACAGGCAGTAGGCAAAGAGTTCTTAAATCTCTTCGCCTATACCGGATCCTTTACTGCTTACGCAGCGGCTGGTGGAGCAAACTCTACGACCAGCGTCGATCGCTCGCAGCGTTACCTCGATTGGGCCGAAGAAAACATGGAGCTCAATGGATTCGTGGGACCTGAACACGAGTTCGTCGTCGAAGACGTGCGGACCTTTCTCAGGCAAGCAGCGCGCATGGGCAAGCGCTGGGACCTCATCGTCCTCGATCCCCCTTCGTTCTCAACGCGAGGCGATGTCGTTGAATTCGATATTCAGCGCGATCATCGCGCGGTGGTCATCGAAGCTTTGGCGGTGCTCCGCATTCACGGCACGCTTTATTTCTCGACGAATCATCAGCGCTTCCAGCCCGCCCTCGAAGATTTGCCGCAATGCACGGTGGAAGAGATTACCGAGAAGACGACTCCGCTGGATTATGATGGTCGGACGCCACATCGAGCCTTTCGGATTGATCGCTGAAATGGACTGCTTGTCGCCGCTCTTCTTGGGAAATAGCCCACTTCGAATTCTTCCCACCGATGAATCGGTGGGTCAATAGTCATATACAGTCAAAATATCGAAAAAATAATCTCCAATTCACTCCTTCGCTTCTGGTAATATTCCAGCTAACAAGTCGCGTCGAATGCTGGGTTGGTCCCAGTTAAGATAGGCGGGATTTGTCTCATTGGGGGGGGTCTAGCAATTGAAGAGTCATCGCCTTTTTGCCGACTTGACGAGGGCCGCCAATAATAACCATTTTTTTCTTTCGATCATCATCAATGAGATAGCGCTTCACAAAAGGCCTCGCCAGAAAAAATTCAGCTCAACCCTATTTTATTCCGGATAAAAGTAAGGTCAACCCTATTATTCGCGAAAGGCGACTTGCCTCATCTACACCCGAGGAGCGCGGCAGAGGCGGGCGGCGCCCAACTCTCACATTTCGTCGGCAGCCAATACCCAACAGCGCAATTTTGCTCGAATTGAAAAGATCGACGACGGCCTGGGCGCCACTGCCTCGACGGAAAGCGTACGTATTCTTTACAACGGCAACGTCGGCATAGGCACTACCTCTCCATCCTAATGGATTAACGAGAAGCAGTACGGCAGCAAAACACAAATTGGTGTCATTGCCCAAGAGTTCGAAAAAATTGTTCCAGAAGTGGTGACGACCGGTTCCGATGGCGTCAAGCGCGTAAAG
>CANJJY010000244.1 GCA_947474445.1 Oligoflexaceae bacterium | reverse complement strand
TGTGAACTGACGCATCCGCTCGATGGGGTAAATACCATCACGCGCTAGTTTCAACGCATTCTGGTTGATGTCCGTTGCATAGATGACAGCTTTATCGGCAAGTCCTTCTTCTCGCAGCATAATCGCCAGCGAATAAACCTCTTCCCCTGTGCTGCAGCCGGCATGCCAGATCTTAAAGGTGGGATAGGTTTTCAAGACGGGCAAGACCTGCTCGCGCAAAGCGATATAGAAACAGGGATCCCGGAACATTTCACTGGTGCCGACGGTCAGGTCAGGAATCACGTTCGCAAAAACTTCTGGCTTATGCAGGACATCGTGCTGCAAGCGCGCAACCGTATCCAGTCTCAGCTTTCTCATCACCTGCTCGACGCGGCGACGAAAGGAGGCCTCGGAATAGGCGCGAAAATCGTAGCCATAGCGCAAAAAGATAGCCTCGGCGAATAATTTAATCTCTATCTCGTCGACCTGCACGCTATACCTCGTGACGACGCGGCAACCATACTCGCATCAAAGACAAGAGGCGCTCGAGATTCACCGGCTTTGGAAGATAATCATTGGCTCCGGCCTTCAAACATTTTTCATGATCGCCTTTCATGGCCTTGGCCGTGAGAGCGATGACGGGCAAACGGCGCAGGCGCGGCAGTTCTCGCAGACGTGACATGGCTTCATAGCCGTCCATGATGGGCATCATTATGTCCATCAGGACGAGTTCGATCGAACTGTCCTGGTCGAGCTTGTCGAGAGCTTCCTGCCCATTCTTAGCGACGATAACCTTCATCCCATGGGTGCTGAGGGCGTTCGCCATCGCAAAGACGTTGCGCATGTCGTCATCGACGACGAGGATGCGCCTTCCCATCAAAGGATCGTCGCTGCTGCGCAATTTCTCCAGCAGAGCTTGGCTGTCGGGAGGAAGCTGGGTTTCGACGCGGTGCAGAAACAGACTCACTTCATCGAATAGACGTTCCGGTGAACGCACCCCTTTGATGACGATGCTATCCGAGTACTGGCGCAATTTTTCGATATCATCCTGACTCAGATCCTGCCCCGTATAGACCACCACGGGAGGCCGACTGATCTCTTGGTTCGCCTCCAACTTTTCAAGGAGCTGAAAACCAGTGAGGTCGGGAAGACGCAAATCGAGGATCATGCAGTCGAAAACATTTTCAGACAGTCGTTGCAGGGCTTCAGCCGCTGAACTCGCGCCGATCAATTCGATGTCATTACCGGCGAGCAGGTGGTTGATCGCCTCGCGTTGGATCACATCATCTTCGACCACGAGGACCTTCTTCACCTGCCGCGATATGAGCTCTTCGAGATGTTTGAAGACTCCTTCGAGCTCGCTCTTGGCGGCCGGCTTAAGCAAATAGCCCACGGCTCCCAGACTAAGTGCGTTGCGGCTATAATCCACGCCCGAGATCACATGGATGGGAATATGCCGAGTTCTTTGCTGGGCCTTCAATCGTTCGAGCACTCCAAACCCACTGATATCGGGCAATTTGATATCGAGAAGGATGGCGCTGAAGTTTTGTTGCTGGGTCGCTTCCAGTGCTGCCTCACCGCTGCTGCAGCGATAGGTCTTAAACCCGGCTTCGTGGGCGATCTCCACCAGGCTTTTGGCGAAGGCGTCATCGTCTTCGACGATCAGCACCACGCGATCTCCCGGCTTGACATCATCTTTTTCCATCGCAAAAGGGGCCGGCGGAGGAACGGCGCGAGGAAACTTCAACTGCGGTAGATCTTCGATCTTCTTCTGGATCAGTTTCCTCTTAAGATCGACCGCCTCCGGGATGGCAAGCGGTAGATGGAGGGTAAAGCGACTCCCCTCGCCCGCCTGACTCTCCAGGGTAATGTGACCACCGAGGAGCTGGGCCAGCTCACGCGAGATGGTCAGACCTAAGCCTGTCCCCCCGTAAGCGCGACTGGTCGAGCGATCCACCTGTTCAAAAGCTTCGAAGATGAGATCTTGCTTATCTGTGGGGATACCGATCCCCGTGTCTTCGACCGTCAAAGCCAGGGGACTTTCGCTGCCTTCTCGATAGGACATGTGCAGTCGCACGCGGCCACGACTGGTGAACTTGATCGCATTCGACAGAAGATTCTTGATGATCTGTTCGACGCGCTGTTTATCGGATCGAATGCTCAAAGGAATATTGGCATCACGTTCAATGATAAAATTCAAACCCTTATCATGCGCGACATGTTCGAACTCGCGCTGAAGATCCTGAGCCAGTCCTTCCAGATCAAAATCTTCAGGCTGGAGGAGCAGCTTACCCGCCTCGACCTTGGAAAGATCGAGGATATCGTTGATCAGAGCCAAGAGATCATTGCCCGACTTATAGATAGTACGCGCAAAATCGACTTGCTTGGCGGTCAGGTTACCATCCTTGTTTTCAGCGAGAAGCGTCGAGAGAATAAGCAAACTATTGAGAGGCGTGCGCAGTTCATGCGACATATTCGCTAAAAACTCAGACTTGTAGCGACTGGCATTCTCGAGGGCGGTCGCCTTCTGTTCGAGTTCGATTTTGATCTCTTCGAGGACCTGGTTTCGTCCATTAAGGAGAGCCGTCTGCGCTTCGAGGGCATGAGCCTGCTGCTCGAGCTCTTCATTGATTTGCCTTAACTCCTCTTGCTGCTGCTGAAGTTTGTCTTGGGATGATCGTAACGTTTCCGCTTGATTCTCCAGCTCTTCGTTGCTGATGCGCAGCTCTTCCTGTTGGGCCTGGAGTTCCTCCGATTGTCTTTGCGTCTCTTCCAGCAGATCTTGGAGAGCCAAGCGACTTTGCGCCGCGCTCAGGCCGATTCCTATCCCCGGCATAGCTCGCTCGATCAGATCGCGATCGAGTTCATCAAAACTGTTCAGGCTGCCTATCTCAAGGACACCGATCGGCTGGTCCTCGAAGGAAATAGGGACCAAAAGCAATTCGGCTAACTTCGCTTCCCCGAGGCCTGAGCCTATCCTGAGGTATCCCTCGGGAATTTGCGTCAGGCGCATCACCTTTTGTTGGCGAAAGGCATCGCCGGCCAAGGTTTCGCCGATAGACAGATTCTTTCTCGCCCTGAGATCGAGCTGAGTCGGAGCCAGCTGCGCGATGGCATCCAGACTCTGGCCTCGCAGCATGTAAAAGAGCCCAAACTGAGCTTCTACGAACTGTGAAAAGAAATCGAGGGTCTTTTGCCCGATGCCTTCGACCGTTTGCATGCCGCGCAATCGCTCATTGAGATCGGCCAGTCCCGATTTAATCCATGTTTCATGTTTGAGTCTTTCGGTCTCGGCCGCTTGACGGGTCAAACTCCGATAGAGCAAAAGATAGCAAAGGGTACCGAGGACCAGAATCGTCGCGCCGACGAAGAGAAACAAGCGATCGACGCGAAGAGAGCTCTGCTCGGCATCAACAGAGCTTTTGGCCAAAGCATCTTTTTCCACATCACGGATCTCATCAACGACTTGCCGCATGCTATCCATGATGACTTTTCCGCGACCCGAAGCAACGGCCTCGCGCGCCAGAGCCAGTTTGTTCTGCCTCACCAGAGAAATGACGCTCTCTTGAAAAGCGATTGATTCCTGCGTCTTCTGTTCAAGAAGCTGAAGTCGCTCCTGCAATTCAAGTCCAGGTCTTTTGGTTTGCTTGAGGTGCCGCAAATGTTCAAAGACACTCTGCAGCCCACTGTAGTAGGGGGCGAGAAAAGTCTCATTGCTAGTGAGGGCAAAACCGCGCTGGCCGGTTTCGATGTCCTTCAAATTGGAAATCGTAACTTCGAGTTCTTCGAGAAAACGATTGCTTCGCTCTATTTCTTGCTGATGGGCGCGAACGATTTCCATATTGCGATAGAGCACGAAGGTATTGCCGAGGAGAATAAACATAGCCCCCAAAAAGACTACTGTCAGAAATGGGGTTGTCAGAATATTTTTGGGCTTTTCCAAGACTCCGAGCGAGGTTGGGATTTTAGTTATGGGCATCGTTTGGCACTCGCTCTAGGAAGGAGAAACGTACAAGAGGAGGGATAGAATAATTCAGGAATGAATGCAAGAGACCATGCCATGGGTAAAAGTAGGCACAAACCGGGAGAATCGTGTGGAACTTGCTGAAGAGATAGGGATCTGAGGTAAGGGGAAGGCACCTTCCCCGAGGTTTCAGCTCAACATACTGCGCAACATCCAAGCCGTTTTTTCGTGAATCTGCATCCTTTGCGTCAGGAGATCAGCTGTCGGTTCATCGTGCGCCTTATCCGCAGCTGGAAAAACCGACCTTGCCGTGCGAATAACGGCTTCCTGTCCATCGACGAGGATTTCGATCATGGCTTCTGCCTTCGGCACGCCACGGGTTTCGCGGATAGACGACAATTCGGCAAATTCCGAGTACGTGCCTGGTGCTGGAAGGCCCAGAGCCCGAATGCGCTCGGCTATTTCATCGACCGCCGCCGCCAGTTCTGTGTACTGACCTTCGAACATGAGGTGCAGAGTTTGGAACTGGGGACCTGTGACATTCCAGTGAAAATTGTGCGTTTGAAGATAGAGCGTGTACGTATCAGCGAGCAGGCGCGAGAGTCCGTGAGCGATTTCCTTCCGATCTTTTTCGTCGAGGCCGATGTTGATGGGCTTCATCTCAAGTCCTTTCTTCACTTTGGCGATTCAAGAGGGAGTCAGCGTTCAGCCGAACCAGCCCCCAGCTTAGCACCGCCTTGCGCTGAAGAGAAAAAGAATTCCTGGCGGGCGCCGAGAATTCTAAGAACTCAATATTAAACATTATTTTGGCACAGCTCACCTTAAACGGAGGGCTACTCCCGCTTGCGATAGAAGGCATCAAAGTTAAATTCGCTCGAGGACAGCAAGCCGGTTTCAACGCTTTTGAGTAAAACCATTCATGGTCAAGATGCGGGCTCTAGGGTGTCTCATCCAGGGCTCGCCTTTCTAAGCTTTGCATTCTCTTTCTCTTTCCCACGGTTGCTGCTAATGTTGTGCGGAGTTGAAGCATGAAACGGATCTTGGCTGCATCAGTCCTCCTTGGACTCCTGGCTCAGGCTTGTCACAGTTCGCGATCGGATCATCGACGCAGCCCACAAATATCCAATTTCTTCCTCGACGAGTTAAAAACCCCTGCAGGATCGCCTGCCTGGGACAAAGTGCAGATCGCCGTGAAACGGTCGACCCCAAGCTATGCAGCCTTTGACAAGGCCTTTACCCGCAAAGCTTATCTCACCGGTCGGCTGGAAGACCTTTCGTTCAAGCTGGAGTATGGCACCTATACAATAGGTCTGGTCTATACCGACGACGCGGGCAACACCCCTTATGAGTCATGCTCGGCCGAACGAGACAGACAGCATCTGATCTATCAAACTAAATACCTGGCTCTGATCAAGGTTTGCCAGATCGCCGCCGATGGGACCGAAACACCGGTGGGCGAAGTAGCTCTGCGCGAAACCTCAGAACTAGAAATTCACACCGTCCTGCAAAAGCCGGGAAGTGGCGATCCCACGCAGGAGCCCAGCGGTGGTGGAACGGTCGACAATCCCTTTAAAGACATGAATCTCTTCGTCAATCCCAGATACGCGGCTGCGGTCAAATCATCGGCAGCGAAAGAACCCACCGAGATCGCGGCCAAAATGCAGAAACTGCAAAGTGTCAGTACAGCCTTCTGGATCGACCGGATCGCGGCCCTTGAAGGCGCCCGAGCTTATCTCGCCGCCGCCGCTGCCGAGCAACAAAGGTCCCAGAAAAAAACTCTCGCGACTATCGTCGTCTATAATCTCCCCGAACGAGATTGTGCGGCTAGTGCCTCAGCCGGAGAATTGACAGCGGCTGATCAAGGTCTCGAAAAGTACAAGCGTCTCTACATCGATCCACTCGCGGATCTCCTCCGGCAATACGCGCATCTGCGCATCGTGGCCATTATCGAACCGGACAGTCTCGGTAACTTGGCGACCAATGTCGATGCGGGTCACCCTAAGTGCATCAAAGCCGTGCCTCTCTACAAGGAAGGCGTCGCCTATGCGATCAAAAAGTTGGCGATGGCCCATACCGCACTTTACCTCGATGCGGCTCACGGCGGCTGGCTCGGCTGGGACCAAAATCGCAAAGCGATAGCCGCCGTCTTCAAAGAAGTGCTCGATCTCGCCGGCGGCAGCACATTGATCCGTGGCTTCGCCAGTAACGTTTCCAACTACAGTCCGCTCGCCATCGGGCAGCCCGATCCCAATCCTGAGTCCTATTACCAGGGAAATCCAGCACGCGACGAGTTGACGTTTGCCCGTCTCATGGCTCAGGATCTCGCCGCTGCCGGCCTCAAGAACACGCACTTCGTAATCGATACCGGCCGAAACGGGCAGTTGAAATCTCGCAGCGTCTGGGGCAGCTGGTGCAATATCAAGGAAGCTGCCATCGGTGAAAGGCCGCGCATCGCGCCAGCGGCAGGAATCGACGCCTATATATGGGTCAAACCTCCGGGTGAATCGGACGGCATCACCGATCGATCAGCGGCGCGCTCTGATCCAAACTGTCGATCCGTCGATAGCTGGGCGGAAGCCCCAGAAGCTGGAGAATGGCTACCCGATCACTTTCGATCGATGGTCCTCAGGGCTTCCCCCAGTCTTTAAGCGCTCGGTTCCCCTGATGGCACACGCGGTAAAAAGAGCCGCTTTCTCCCCCGGAGAGAGCGGCTTTGATGCGTTCTGGCCAAGCTCGCTGGCTGGCCCGTCAATCACGGATTATAGAATCGTCGACGGTGAGTCGGATTCACTTCTACTTTTCGTATCAACGGAATGAGTCGAATCCTTAGCGCCCGATATTTTATTCGCCAGACGACTCAAAATATTTGAACCACCGTCACTGATGCGAATTTTTTGCGGACGGGCTTCCGGTGATTTGGGAACGGCGACGCGTAACACTCCATCGACATACTGAGCTTCACCCCCTTCGCTCGATACGTCCTGGGGCATCGTGATCGATCGCTCGTAGCGTCCGTAGCGTCTTTCGACGAAGCGCGCCGTACCCTCGCCTTTTTCCTTTTC
>CANJJY010000243.1 GCA_947474445.1 Oligoflexaceae bacterium | reverse complement strand
TTTGGCCGTATAAATCATGGCCTGGGAGACACCGCTGCCGAAATTGTTTTTGAACATGGATTGGACAGCCGGCTTCTTCATGGCCGCGCTGGCCACCGATTTGCCCCCAAAATCAGCGAGGGCGAAATCAGTAACGATGCCAATCTCTAAGCTCATACAGGCCGACGCCGAAGCGAGAGGATCATTCGCGGCGCAGAGCATGCCGTCGAAGACGTAGGACGGAACCGAGAGCGTGATGGCGGCGATCTCGACCAGAGCGACCGAGGCTCCAATAAAGGCCAGCGGAATCGCGGCGAGAGCGAGAAAACCAAGTGCAAAGGACAGCTTGGCCCAACGTTTGAGCTTGGCTGGCGTTTGATAATGACAATCGTAGTGACCACTGAGATCGTGGTTGGTCGCGATGGAGCAATGATGGAACTTATAGAATTTGGTGGCATCGTTTTCGGCTCTAATATCGTTGGATGCCCCATCAAAGACATATTTCTGCGTTTGGTCCTGACAATTGACGAGCGTCATCGTCGTGAGGTCGGCGCATTGTTCAGGATTGATCATCGATCGCAATTGAACGACGCTCTCACCGTTGGGCTTGCCCGAGACCTTGGCCATTCTGAACTGAGTCGTGTTGTTATCATTGGGCTCGTCCTTACACTTTTCATAGCTGAGACGGCTCGCGCGGCCCGAGGGAACCTTGATACAATTGACCCCGTCGGTGGACTTCATTACTTGAACCACCGCTCCCTTCTCCGTTTCCGTGATATGGTCCGTGAAATCTTTGATGGGGCTGTCATTGAAACATTGACCTGATTTTGAATTAGAGCTGCTTTCGCAAGCATCGATATTCACCCAAGAGTTTTTTTGATCATTTTGATCAGCGGCGATGCCTTTGGCATCAGGACAGCGCGCGCTGAGTGCAGTTCCTGCGCTGCGACTGAGGATACGAAAGGATTGGCAGTTGGCAGCATTGGTATTGAAGTGCTGAACGAAATCGAGATAGGTCGGTATCGTTGGTTGAGGCGGCGCTCCTTCGGCTGGCGAGGGACAACTGCCCGTGATCATTTCGACGATAGGGTCGCAGGCGGTGTTGACCGTCGTCTCGGAGGCGAGTCCAACGGAATCCAATTCCGTGGTCTTATCGACCAGAGCGACCAGACTCGAATAGACATTCTTCGGGAACAGCGAGAGATTGTCACCATTCTTATTGGGCATCGCGAGAAAATAGACTGCATTGTTACAGGCCACCGTTACCGGTTCACCGGCGGCATTGATACTGAGACACTGCAAGACCTGCTCACCTTTTTCCCGAATGCTCTGATCCGGAGAGTCGAGGACGATGCACCCGTCCTTTTCTGGTGACTGAGCAGCCGTGCACTCCTCGAGGTTGAGAAAGCGATTGGCAGATTCGCGGGTTTGGATGCGAAAAACCGTCCCATCGAGGACGATGGGCGAGCCGTTCTGGTCACGCTTGAGGGTGTATTTGATCTGGACTCGATCGTCGAAATGAAACTGTTGGTTGATGGCATAGGTCTGACAAGGTTGCCAGGCCCACGAGGCTCCCTCTCCGGCCAAGCAGGTGTCATCATTTTTAGATTTAATATTATAGATCAAGCCAGTGAGTTCTCCCGCTACTGATCCCGCGGCGACCTGTAGCGACCAGGCATCGGTTTGAAGGAGCGTCGGCCCGCCAGCGCCTTCTTTCAGACATTTTTGATATTCGCTCCCAAACAAGCCATCGCAGGAGCTACTCACATCCGAATAGGAGCGGTGGCGACAGGAGTGCGTGAACAGCGACAAAAACAAGAGGATGAGGAGGCAACGCATCAAACCCTCGATCGTGAAGATAGCGAAAAATGTGCTTCCATCATCATAGTCCAAGCCGGGCAAGAACAGATATTCTATATTGGATAAAGCTCGCGAAAATAGAGCGAGAGAGCCCACTTAGGCCCCGGTGCGTAAAGCAATATCGAGCTCAAATTGAGCTTTTACCAAAGTACCGCTGGCGTGCAAGCGTCGGACTCGGGCGAAGGGCAGTCGCGAGAACGGCCTTGTGCTATGATAGACGGAACGAATCGAACGCATGGTAGGCGAGAAGCGGAGGGATTGTGCACCGATATCTGCTAAAAATGCTGCTTTTCTTGATGGCAACTACCGCAACCAATAGCCTATGGACGGATCCAGCAGCGGCGGGGCTCCTCTCCGTCACCAATCGCGTAGGTGCCGATTCGGCTTCTGCTAAAGCCAGCTTAAAAGACGTTCTCGCCGACGATCGCTTGATTGCCCAAGTGATAGAAGAATTGGTGCCGCAGGCCGGAATCAAAACTGCGCGCGGTGCCTATAAAACGGTGCTGAAGGCCGATCTATTGAAGTTTGCCATCGAGGCTAAGCAGATCGTCTGGCGAAGGAGCGACATCGAAGGGTATCTGTCAATCCTGGCGGGCAAAAAGTGTGGTTTGAATCTCAGCTGTCAGGTGGCTTTTGATCTCGCGCCAAGTCAGATCAATAATTATATCGATGAGCTTTCCACTTCAGTCAGTCAAAGCGCGGAAGAGCGCTGGTCGCGCCTCAACTCGCAGCTCGCCAGTCTCGAGGATGAGGCCGAAAAAATAGCGCCTGAAAGCGCCGCTAGCCTCAAGAACTCTCAAGACATCGATCAAGTCCTCCGTCAAATCGAAGACGTTGAGGCTTATCAGATTGCCGCCAGCCGCCTGCGCAAGCCGGTCGATGCTCCTGATCTGAGTGAGTTAACCCGCGCCTGTCGTTGATCATGATCGGTTAGTCGAAAGAGGAGAGGTAGGCGTGACTCAGATGAAGCGTAAAAGAAGCTGTTTTGTAGTACTTAGTTTTCTGGCTTTAGCCCTGACATCTGCGTGTCGCCACGATTCTGCGCCGGCATCCGAAGAAAGCGGTTTGCCTGGCGGTAGGAGCACCGCTTTGAGCTGTGTCGCTTCGAAGAGTCCGGTTAACTTCATAGCGCCCCTGAGGCAATCAGCGGTGCAGGTCGCTCACGCCGCAAAGAACTCGTATCAATACCTCAAATTCTGCGAAGCGAATCTACAGAAAGACCTGCGATCCTTTTGTAGCGAGAAGAGCTGTGACCTCACGTTTTTTGATCAAATGAGCGTCGTCGCTCCGGTATCTCCGGGCATTAATCTCATCGTGAAGGTGGAAAAGGCTCAAGTCAAACCGGGGGAGGTGTGTCCTCATTCTCTGACCGTCGGACTCGGCAGCGAACCGATCTGCCTCGGAGAAATCCTCGGGGTGTCGGCTTTTGCCGGAATCAACTTTTCTCGCGAAGTAGCCGAAGATGGCCATACCTTTATCAAGCCGTCGGTCGTCGGTGCCGTCGCATGCAGCAATCCTCTTTTTACCATGGCGGCAGCGGTAGACCAAGAAGGTGTAACTCCTCTCAATATAAGGGCGAGCCGCGATGTTGGTGGCGTTTTTAGTCACGGTCAGGGAGTGAATCTGGCAGTAAAAAAGATCACATGGAAAGAGATTGGCGAAGCCTGCCAGAAGGCGATGTGCGGGGGTTGATCGAGGCATCTGCGATCAAAATCTTTGCGGCCCAACTACTATGAAAGACCCATGACATAAGCAACGCGATTCTTCCGCAAAGGGCTGGTTTTTGCCTGCTATTCGCACCCTTCCTAGCAAAAGCACCTACGTCTTCTCGCTTAAAATATCGACTCTCCTTTTTACTTTTCAAACGACGCAAATGCCTGCTACTACTGGCTATCAATGCTTGCGCTTTCGGCCTTCAAGGAGAAAATACATGTACGCGAGGAGAAGTCTGTCGGCTATCGTAGGCGGTGTCTTGCTTCTGAGTTGTGCACCAGAGAAGAGTTCCAAGGAAAAGAGGCTGGAGCGTTCGAACGCCAGTCTAAGGCAAACCAACCTTGATCTTCAAGCGCAGATCGCAGCGATCGGGCCTGAAGGAGCGGGACTCAAAGAGATTCAAAGTAAACTCGTGGAGACGCAGCAAAGACTCGCGGCATCAGAAACTTTGCAAACCGAGCTCTCTCAACAAAAGAGCGAACTCGAAGCCGATATCGAAGCCCTCAAAGGGACCAACCAAGGGGCTAAGATCATCGAGTTGCGGCGGCTCCTGCGCGACAAGGAAAGCGAGCTGCAGGCGGAGAAGAAAAATGGCAAAAAACTAGCAGCTGATATGGATTACTACGGCACGCTGATTAAATCGACCTTGGAGCCTTTCTGGGGGCTTTATATCAGTAAGGGAGACTATATTCAGGTGGGCGACGCCAAATGCCGGCTCATGATCTATCCAGAAAACGAAGGGCAGATCATCCGAGCTTTGGTTTGCCGTGACGGCAAGATGCAGTTTGAGAGGCAGCAGGCTTTAACTTTTGATGCCGTCGTCGATGATCAGCTGGAAGGTAAATATGGGTTTGGCTTTCAAGCCCAGACCCAGGTGAATTCCTGCCAACGTGCTCCGTCCTATCTCGCGGGCAGCGGCACCTATCATTTTGAACGGGCATCCCGCTATGGTGCCGCAACCTTTGCCGTCGGCGTGCGCACCGATCTCGATAGTCAACCCGTCCTCCTCGAAAACGCTGCTGTCGTCTATAAAAGCGCCGATTGCGAAGATATTCTCGCTCGATCGGCGAATCCAGGATCGGGTTATACGCGCGAACAGCTGGAGAATCTGGATCTCGCGGGCAAGTTCTGCCGATTTGTAGCGGGTGAGACCCCGTTTCTGGTGGGCTGCTTTGAAGGGGCGAATGCTTTTGTACCATTTTATTAAAGACGGGGGTGAGTCGTGCTTAGATCGCATCGCGTTTGGATTCTGCTCGCATGGATCACTGGGCTCGGTGCGTGTTCGCCCGCACCGAAGAGCCACACCGCTGAGGGGATCGATGCTAACAATCGCTTTGAACTCCTTGACTATAAAGGCCAAGCGAGCATCGATGAGATCATCGCCGCACCCCGCGTGAGTTTTGATCGTATCCCTTGGACGGACACCTACTGGCCCCTGACAGGCAAAGGACTGTCCAAGCGCTGGGATGTGACGAGTCCGAACAATGAAAAGGACCCCAATGTTTGGCCCAGTGTTTTCTTTCGTACGCATCTCGAATATGCCCTAGGCGCGTTCCAGATCAATCCGCTGCTCTCGCCGGCTGAAAAATACGATCTGGTCTTTCGTTGGCGGCACAATCGCAATCTCGATTGGAATCAGATGCGGCCGCTGCTCGACTCTCTTTACTCCATAGAGGAGCAAATCAAAGCGAGCAATGGTCTGAGCGAGAAGAAAGCCAAGGTGCGCGAACTCTACAGCGCATTCGTACAGGGGCAAGGCGGCCTTCTCCGCGAGGTGTTTCCTATGACGGCAGATGGCTGGAATAGTTGGCTCAGTTTCACCGGGCAACCCGATCTCAAGTACCTCGGCGGATCAGAGACGGGAAAAGACTGGCATTGGATGGGTTATTGCCACGGGTGGGCCCCTGCGGCCCTGATGGAAGAAGCGCCGCGACACGGTGTGTTAGTCAACATCGGATGGCAGGAAGTCCTTTTTACCGAGGGAGATATTCGCGGTCTACTCACCAAGAGTTGGGCCGATTTTTGGCCGTCTCAAGACATCTTCTTTGTAGGACGCCGCTGCAACAAGAATACCGACGAACCGGAAGGTGATATTCCGCATGGGTCAAGTGGTAAGGGGCTCTATGGGTCTATTAAGATGACCGAAGGAGATAGCGATCGGAACTTTTACGTCAACGCTGAGTATTATGCGGGCTTTGCTCAGGCTCAGGATAGAATCTACCCGGTTTCCTATGCGGAGGGCGATCAGCCCCAGGGCTTTTTGCTCGAACGCATCCAATCACCGGGAAAAGGCACGAGCTACGTCTACGCAGCTTCGATCAGCGATCTGCAACGCTACGTGGAATCGGGGATCAAAGACGGAGTTCAGTTTCCCTATCAAGTCGAACTTTACGGCTGCTGGGACGTCAATCCAGCGACCTTTCATATGGCTTTGATCACCAAGTTAGGCAAAGGAAAGTCGAGCTTTGTCATCGATCGCACGCGTACCGGACAGGTCTGGAATCAACCTATCTATGAAGCCAAGTTCAAATTCTCAGATCTTAAGCTGGCGAGCGCGGTCTCTGATTTAGCTGCTGCTTACCGCGCTCCGGGTACAAAATATCTGCTGGAGGTGAAGGCCGAGGTCAAGTGGACCAGTGAGCCCACCAAGGCAAGACTCGTCTACGAAGCGGGTTTTGATAAGCGTTATCTCATCACGAATAGCTACCAGTACACCCTGGAGTTTGATCGCGCCAAACGATTGATCGGTGGGGAATGGGGCACTTTAAGCGAGATCAACCCCCATCAGATCACCCCCGACTTTCTCTTTGGATTTAAGGAAGGGGCAAAGCCCTACGATGATATTGGGCGGGGCTTTGACTATTCAGGGTTGATCGCAAAAATCCACGACTGCTCTCTCAGCAGTCAGATCGATGGCACAAGGCGCATCGATGACCAAGATATAGAATTCACGCGCTGTTCGATCGAAAAAGCAGATTGAAAGATATTGGCAGAAACATCCGTTTAGCTGCGACCGCCCTTTTCTTTGGCCAGGTGCAGGTGAGATTGGCGCATTGAAGGTTTTTGCGACGGCTGGAATTCAAGGAGATCATGCGCTGACATCACCTTGCCTATGGGAGGGATGGGGGCGTCATTTCCTCGTCTCATAAAGATATTTTTATCTTTATGAAATTTATTTGTTGAAGAGCTGGAGATGGCCATTAAGAGCTTGCTGACGATTCGTGGCAAAGATGAGATATGATGAACTTGACTCTTCATCATGTCAGCCAGTGGAGGCTTCGTGTATTCAGAATCCCAGCTTTTAGTCCCGACGGGGGCTGAAGTCTCGGCACCCTTGCTGAGCCTGGTTCATTCCATGCGCATCCGCCGCGCAGAAACCAGGGATGTTTTCGGACTGCATCAGCTCGAATGCAGCTGTTTCGATCCAGGGATGGCCTTCAACCGCCGTCAGATCCAGACCCTTGTGCGCAATCCG